>CAZKBV010000039.1:0-14417 GCA_964551215.1 uncultured Oscillospiraceae bacterium
CTGAAGTGTCCCCCGCCGCCTTAGAGGCGGGGGACATCTGCGCTTAGGTTATAATTTTAAGCCATTTAAAGTAAATTTACGGCTTTTCGCGTGGCGAGGATATCCGCTGTTTTAGGGAAAGTATCTCTTGCTAAACCGGTGAAATTGATGTATAATTGTATTAGGGAGCGTGAATAAAATGAATGAAAAACTTAAAAAAATAATCGACGGAAGCGAAAACATTGTGTTCTTCGGCGGAGCGGGAGTTTCCACCGAAAGCGGAATCCCTGATTTCCGCAGCAGCGACGGGCTTTACAATCAAAGCTACAAATATCCTCCCGAGACTATTCTTTCCCGCAGCTTTTTCCGGCAGAATCCCGAGGAGTTTTTCCGATTTTATCGGGATAAAATGATATGTCTCTCGGCAAAGCCCAACGGCGCGCATCTGGCTCTTGCGCGGCTGGAGAGCATGGGCAAGGTGAAAGCCGTTATCACCCAGAATATAGACGGACTTCACCAAGCCGCCGGCAGCAAAAGGGTGCTGGAGCTTCACGGCAGCGTATTGCGGAACTACTGCGAAAAATGCGGCAGCTTTTACACGGTTGACGCTGTAATTCAAAGCGAAGGCGTACCTCGGTGCCGGTGCGGAGGAATAATAAAGCCGGACGTTGTGCTTTACGAGGAACCTCTCGACCAAAGCACCATCAGCGAAAGCGTTGACGCCATAAGCAACGCGGACGTGCTTATAGTAGGAGGAACATCTCTTAACGTTTATCCGGCGGCCGGACTTATAGATTATTTTAAGGGGAGCAGTCTTGTGCTGATAAATAAAGCCCCCACCTTTGCCGACAGCCGCGCTTCGCTTGTTATAAGGGAGCCTATCGGCGAGACAATGGAGGCTCTGTTTCAATAGTAGCGGCGCAATCGGCATAAAGAGCTTTAAAGCGGAGAGCGCCGTCGCCAGGACGCCCTCCGGAAAGGGAGGCAATATTTCTTCGCGGGAAAGGAAATCTACATAAGCACATTCACAATTACGGCCGCGGCTCCGGCAATTACGGCTGCGGCGGCGGTTACGGCGAAGGGAACGAAGTCCGGAAATTTTCTTTTCGCGGCGCGAGGTTGAGAGGAGGAAGGGAAAATATATTCCTCTATTATGCGCTCCGCCTCGTATACCGCGCTGCCACATTCCTCGGAGCCGTCCTTCAGCACAAAAAACGCCTGTTCAAAATGAGGGGATTTTAAATTCTTCAATATAATAACCTTCCGTTCTCTGCTTTTCAAGCCTGTTTCCTCCTTATGCTGGCGGCTATTACCGTGAGATCGTCTCGGGGAACTCCGCCGGAAAAATCCCGCGCCTTATTGAGTATTTCCGAAGCCAGTCTTTGGGGCGAAGCAATGCCGCCATGCTCAATAAGCTCCTTTATCCAGCGGTTTTCCGCGTTTTCCGAAAGAGCTACCCCGTCGCTTATAAGCACAAGGGTGCTTTCGTCCTCCATGCTTTTTTCATAGCACTGAGCTCCGGCCTCGCCGCCGAAGCCTCCGGGTACGCCGCCGGCGGCAAGCTCACCGGTTTCGCCGCCCTGTCTGAGGTATGTGGCGGCTCCGCCGCATTTGTAAAGCCTTGCGCTGCCGCCCAGCTCCACAACGCATAAATCCATGGCCGTATATGAACCCATGCCGCTGCCAACAATCATGGAATTTGCCGTATTTATGGCTTCCCGCGGCTCAAGCCCCGCTTCCAGAAGGGACATGAGCAGCCTTCCGCAAAGACGGCTTTCCTTCGCGGCCTTGTCGCCGCTGCCCATTCCGTCGCAAAGAGCTATGGCAAAGGTATTTCGGCTCAAAAGGCAGCATACGGAAAAGTCGCCGCTTATACGGCGGTTTTCCTTGACCGCGGAAGCTACGGACGCGTCGATGTCGTATTCCGGCGCGACAACGTAGCGGCACAGGCAGGAATCGCAATCCCTGACGCCGAGCCGGACAAACTTCATTCCTGTCGCCTTTTCCAGCACATCCGGCACAATTTCGTCGCAGCAGCCAAGCTCGCCGCAGTTTCTTAGCCTTATACGCACCTTGGTTTCCTCGTGACTGCCCATGACGTAAATTTCCGAGGCGTTTATCCCCAGCCTTCTCAGCCTTGCCAGAATATCGTCGGCAAGAATCTCGTCGCACAGCTCGCCGCCGCCCTCATAGCTCAAAATTCGGCTTAAGGCGCGGTTAAAGCCCTCCAAAGCGCAGGCAAGGCTTTGCTGAAGCTCCCGACGGCGTTCGCTCCACATTCTGTCGCATAGGTACAAATCGTACATTTTCCCAAATTCCCTCGTAAAAACTTCCGGACGTATGCAATGGGAGGGGGAAAGGTGGGAAATATCGTTTTCCCCGGAGGCAAGGGCTTTTGCAAGGGAATCCAAAGCTTCAAGGGTGTTTTTGCCGTCCCGTCCCCAGCAGTATTTTTTTAACCCGCATTTTCCGCAAACGCGGCGGGCGGTGCGGTTATACATATTTTCCCGAAGCGAAGCGTCGGTTTCGTCAAAGGGCGCCGTCAGGGAGGCGAATACGTTTTGCGTGGAGGACAGCGCGCCCATTAGCCGCCGAAGCCTGTCGCGGAGGATAACGCTTTCCGCCGAGGGCATCGGCGCGGCCTTTTCTATTACGCGGAAAAGCTTCGGCGGCATCAAAAATAACAGCAGGCTTCCGCCCAAAGAGCATGAAAGGCTTATAAGCGCCTCCGAGGAGCCGTTTGCCAAAACGGTAACCACGGCGTTGCTGAGTATAAACGCGGCGCAGGAGGGGATTTTCCCGTACCTGCCGAAATATCCGGCGGCTATGCCGCTTACTGCGAAGGACGCCGGAGCGGCGTCCACCCGTCCTCTTGCGGCGGCGCATATAAGCCCCATGACGGCTCCGGCCACGCCCCCGTGGAGACTGCCAAAGCGGATCGCGTAGGCGATAACCGTGAATACGCTGAGAGTTTCGCCTATATCCAATATTTTAAACAGCTCTATTCCGCACAGTCCGCTGACTATGCCGCCGAAAAGAACCGAAAGGCACAGCGTCTCCTCCCCTGTGAGGGTGCGCCGCAGATGAAGGGAGCCGAGCAGGGGCAGGGCTTTGGAAAAGGCGGCGGCTCCCACGAATACGCAGGCCGCTTCCGCAAGAAGTATAATGCAGTCGTAAAGGAGGGGGTACCCTCCCACGCTCATGCTTATGAACAGCAGGAACAGCCCCACCGACGGGAGAATAATGCTTCCCAGAAGGGCGGGCTGTTCCTTTTTTACAAAGGGCAGCCGCCCGTTTCTGACGCCGGGGTATACGGCCATGAATATCGCGGCGGAAAATATGTATCTTCCCGTTACCGTCAGGCCGGTTTTTGCGCTGAAAAGCCCCAGAAGCATACCGGCGGCGGCAAAGGGACTGCCTCCGCAGGACGCAAAAAACGCAAAGCCGAAGGGGTGCGCCCCGCCTATAGCCTCCGCCCGCGAAAGAAGCGCCGCCGTAATCATAAGCCCCAGCTTCGGCGCGGCGGAATAAATAAAGGAAACGAACGATTTAAGCCTTTGTTTCATGAAAAATCTCTCCTTTGTAAGCTTTAGGAATATATATACTAATTATAACGCCGTCCGAGCGAGCAATATGTCGAAATCGGTAAAGGACAAGCAATAGTTTTTCGTCATACCGGTCCATTTTGCGCCATTCGGGGATAAAATCGGCCAAAAATCGGGAAAGAGGCGTTCGTCGAAAAGCATCTCTTTAGGACGAAGAAATATTAAGCCTATGTTACAAAAAACAAAAATATATTGACATTTAAAAATCTTTTATATATAATGCAATTAAGCTGATTGACCGAGGCGGCGACTCCCTTTGGGGAGGGGTAGGCGGGAAAAGTAAAACGGTATTTTACAAATCCGTTACAGTTTCCGAAAACCTATTGACTATCCGCAAAGGCGGTGTTATAATCTCGGTAGAAGCTCGGCAACGAGCCGGCTGTCCGACGTACGGAAGAGGACTCGGAGAGCGGAAAATTTTCTCTTCAAAAAATATTATATAGGAGGATTTGAGACATGAACAATCTCAAGAAGACACTGGCATTGGTTCTCGCTGTTGCTGTTGTGTTCACTATGGGTATTGCAACATCCTTTGCAGCATTCACAGACGTTCCCAGCACAGTAAACTATGCCGAGGCTGTAAACATCCTTGCTAACCTTGGAATTTTCACAGGTTACGAGGACGGTTCTTTCAAGCCTGACAACACAATCACAAGAGCTGAGGTTGCGACAATTATTGTTCGCGCGCTTAACCTCGGAGAAACAAAGGGCTCTACAGCTTTCACCGATGTTCCCGCCGATCACTGGGCGGCAGGTTACATCAATACGGCTGCTCAGAGGGGCGTTATCAACGGTATGGGCGACGGAACGTTCGCTCCCGGCGCTGACGTAACCTACGAGCAGGTTGTTAAGATGATTGTAGCTGCTCTTAACTACGAAATCGTTGCTAACCAGAAGGGCGGCTATCCCACAGGTTACCTTACAATCGCCGCAAGCAACGGCATCACCTCCGGTGCTGCAGGTACAGTAGGCCAGCCCGCTACCCGCGCCACAGTTGCAAAGCTTCTTTACAACGCGCTTGAGGTAGGTATGGTTGAGCAGTCAACCTACACGCTCAGCGGTGACGGCGAGTACACAATAGGCGACGATACGCTTCTTTCCAACATGGGCGTTGAAAAGCTTGAGGTTGTAGTTGCTGACTCTTACCTTACAAGCGACGACGATTACGATCCTAAGGACAAGGGCGTAAAGCTTGTAGCCGCTAAGAACTACAAGCAGGACGACGACAGCAAGAGCGATTATGTTGCTGACGGCGTTAACAAGGGCGAGCAGATTGGCGACGGCACCTTCAACGAAGGCGGCACAGCGGCTGCTTCTCTTCTCGGATTTGCTTGCGTAGCTTACGTTGGCGTAGACGATGAAACCGGCGAAGACACAATCTTTGCTATTTCCGCTAAGGGTAGCAAGAACAGCGTTACCACCGTTAAGGGTGATATGTTTGCTGTAGACGAGGCTGAAAAGGATACTAAGGTTTACTACTGGAAGAATTCCAAGACCGACAAGAAGGCCTCCACTCTTACTCCTTCCACAGGCACAAACGGCAACAACGATGTTGTTGTATTCACAAACTTCGATAAGGACGGCGATCTTGCCGGCGATTCCACCACAGAGGACTATGATAAGGTTCTCAGCTCCGGCGGCGTTGCAAAGTTCATCGATAACGACAGCGACGGCGAATTCGAGTATGTAATCGCTACAAAGTACGACGCTGAATGTGTTGTAGACAAGGTTGAGGAAGAAGACGGCGTATGGGTAATCTCGGCTATGTCCGGTGATGACCTTGACGAGTACGATCCCGAAGACGAAGACGTTCTTAAGCAGTTTATCAAGGGCGAGAATTATATCAACGTAACGGAAATCGCTGAAGGCGATACCATTACAACCGTTAAGAACAACAACGAAGATATCATTCTTTACTACGTATCCTCCGATAAGGTTACCGGCACCTGCAAGAGCTGGGATCCCGATGACGAGATTGCCGAAATCGACGGTAAGGAATATGGTCTTTCCGTTATTTCCGAAATAAGCCTTGATGATGTTAAGAGCAAGGAAGGTACCTTCTATCTTAACTATGACGGCCTTATCTCCTATGTTGACGGCTCTGTAGCTATCGGCGGAGACTACGGCTACATCACAGGTATCGATCAGGATACAAAGTACAGCACAACCTCTTACACAATCCAGATCGTAGACGCTAAGGGCAATGTAAACGAGTATAACCTCGCAAGCAAGGTAAGCATCTACGGCGCAACAGACGAAAAGAGCCTTACGAAGGCTACCGCTTATGAAAGAATAAGCGAACTCATAGACGAGGATGTTATGAACCGTGTAGTTAGATACACAGCTTCCAGCACCACTCTTTCCAAGATCGTTACCTGCAAGAATGACGAATTCACAGGCACAAAGATCAGCGAAAACAAGAGCTACGACGCTGAGGATATGTCCATAGGCGCGGCTTCCTTCGGAACATCCACAGTTATATTCGCACTTGACGATGTTGACGTAACCGATCCCGACGATCTCGGCGATTCCTCCAACGTAAAGGTTGGCACAGCTTCAAGCTTCCTTAAGGACGAACAGAGCTACACAGGCTATTACTACGGCGACAGCGATGTTGCGGAGGTTGCTCTTCTTATCAACCCCGAAACAGCTATCGACTCCGAGCAGAACGTATTCGTTGTATCCGAAGCTAAGCTTACCACAGAGAACGACGAAGACGCCGTAAAGGTTTCCGGCGTTCAGGCCGGCAAGACACGCTCCTTCCTTATCTATGATGAGGACGACGCTAACGTAGCCGGTGAATTCATTGACGACGATTACACAACTCTTGTAAAGGGCTGCGTACTTCTCCTCGGTGATGAATCCAACGGCTGTGTAACCGATGTTGAGGTTCTTGTTCAGACTCAGAAGGACGGCACAAAGATTTCCACCACTACTCCCGACGAAGGCGAAGACTTCGTATCCTATGAAAAGGATTCCAAGGGCAACGGCATTGTTATGGGCATAGCCGATATCGATGTTGAAGCTACCAAGAAGCTTACTTCCAATTCGAGAGTTGCTATCGTAGGCTGGTCCGATTATGAAGTAATTTATAGCGGCAGCAAGATTGACAAGGTAACCGGCGGCTATGCTCCTTCAAGCGGAACGAAGATTACCCTTGTTGACTGCACAAATACCCGTCTTACCGGCGTTGAAGTTAGCGGTAACAAGTCTGTTTCCGCCCTCAGATACTCCAGCAGCTATGCAGGATGCGTATTCTTCAGAATGTACGATGTAGACAGCGATGCTAACGACCTCCAGACAGAAAGAGCTTCCGTTCTTGACCTCGTAGCTTACAAGTACAACGCTGACGATTATGAATCAACCGTTTCCGACATAACCGCTAACAGAGGCGAGGATGAAGAGGATGAAGAGCTTATCTCAAGCGAAGAAATTCTTGAGGAAGACACCTCCGTTCAGGATGCTGACGAAATCGTTGCCGATGACGACGATGTAGATATCGAAATCGACGATCAGGTTCTTTAATTCTCCATAACCTAATATTAAGGGGCTGCCGAAAGGCAGTCCTTTAATATTATTGGCAATCTCTTGTATCAAGGGAACTCTAAAGGGAACTCCCTTTCGATAAAAATCGCCGAATTCGGCAAGCGAAAAGGGCTGCGAAAGGCAGGCCCTTTTGTTTATGCTTCAATATAACCTAAGCGCGGATGTCCCCCCGCCACGCAGCAATGCGCTACGTTGTTTCGCTCCTTGCAAGCAAAGCGGAGCGTTGCTCCGATTTAAACAAAAAATTTTGGAAAAATACTTGCAATTATTGAAAGTCTGTGATATAATAATTCGGCATGGAAAATCCATGCGACTACACACATCATCTGAGTCTAAGGCCGTGTGCTTTGGTTTACCGAAGTTGGCCGGGCGTGGACGGTGGTGGAGGCCGCGCCAATATTTGACATGGATTCGGTGCGGAAAACTAAAATAATCGGAGGTGTTTTAACATGTCAGTTATTTCCATGAAACAGCTTTTGGAGGCAGGCGTTCATTTCGGCCATCAGACAAGAAGATGGAACCCGAAAATGGCGGAATATATTTTTACCGAGCGCAACGGTATATATATTATCGACCTTCAGAAGACAGTTAAGAAAATCGAAGAGGCTTATTCCTTCATTCGCGATGTTGCCGCTAATGGCGGCGAAGTCCTTTTCGTAGGCACAAAGAAGCAGGCCCAGGAAACTATCCGCGAGGAAGCCCAGAGAGTCGGTATGCACTATGTTGACGCCCGCTGGCTCGGCGGTATGCTCACAAACTTCAAAACCATTGAGCAGAGAATCAAGCGCCTTGCCCAGCTCCACAAGATGGAAGAGGACGGCACCTTTGACCTTCTTCCCAAGAAAGAGGTTATCGGTCTTAGGGGCGAAATGGACAAACTCGAAAAGTATCTCGGCGGTATCAAGAACATGAAGAAGGCTCCCGAGGCAATTTTCGTTGTTGATCCCCGAAAGGAAAGAATAGCTATTTCCGAAGCCAAAAAGCTTCACATTCCCATTGTCGCAATTGTTGATACAAACTGTGATCCGGAGGATGTTGACTATGTTATCCCCGGCAATGACGATGCTATCCGCGCCGTTAAGCTTGTTACCTCCACTATCGCCAACGCAATTATTGAAGGCCGCGAAGGTCAGATGGGCGCTGCCGCCGACGAAAACGAAGAAATTGACATTACTCTTTAAATCCACATGAATTTGACTCAGGAAGGAATGAATTAAATTATGAATTTTACAGCTCAGGATGTTAAAGCATTGAGAGAAAAAACCGGCTGCGGTATGATGGACTGCAAAAAGGCTCTTACGGAGTGCGGCGGAGATATGGATAAGGCGGTGGATTTTCTCAGGGAAAAGGGTCTCGCGAAGGCTGAAAAGAAGGCCGGCCGCGTTGCGGCGGAAGGTATAGTTGACGTTGTTATAGAAAACGGCGTCGGCGCGGTTGTCGAGGTAAACAGCGAAACCGACTTCGTAGGCAAAAACGCGGAATTTCGCGGCTTTGTGAACAGCGTCGCGAAGCAGATTATCGCCGAAAATCCCGAAAGCGTTGAGGTGCTTCTTGACTCTCCCTTTATCGCCAACCCTTCTCAAACGGTTGACGCCGCTCTTAAAGAGAAGATAGCTACTATCGGCGAGAATATGAATATTCGCCGTTTTGCTCGGTTCGACGGCGTTCTTGTCGGCTATGTTCACGGCGAAGGCAGAATCGGCGTTCTTGTTAAGTTTAACGTAGGCGACGCCGCCAAAGCGGAAACCGAGGAATTTAAGACTTATGCCAAGGATATTGCCATGCAGGTTGCCGCCGCTTATCCGGAGTATACCGACATTTCCGATGTTCCGGCCGATGTTGTCGCGAAGGAAACCGAAATCTTCAAGGCTCAGGCGATGAACGAGGGCAAGCCCGAAGCTATTGCCGAAAAGATGGTTGTCGGGCGTCTCCAGAAGCGTTATAAGGAGCTTTGCCTTGTTGAGCAGCCCTTTATTAAGGATGCCGATATAACCGTAAAGAAATATACCGAAGATACCGCAAAGGCTCTCGGTACTTCTATTGAAATAGTGACCTTTGCCCGCCTTGAAAAGGGAGAGGGCCTTGAGAAAAAGGAAGAAAACTTCGCCGACGAAGTTGCTTCCATGATGAAATAATCTAACCTAAATACAGTCAATGTTAAAGCCCCGATAAACCGCGTGTTTATCGGGGCTTTTTGTAAAAAACGCTGACTTAAGCGGTAAAACCGGTTTTTTACTTTATCCAGCTTTCGTCATCGGGATTATCTCTGAATTTCAGTATTCTTTCGCAGTCCGCCTTTTCGATGTAGCCTTCCTCGGCGGCGGTTTCTACGAGAGCGTCAAGGTTTGAAAGGCTCACGTTTTTCACGTCCGCGGCGGCAAGACGCTCCAATCCCTTCTTCATGCCATAGGTGAAAATGCTGGCAACGCCAAGCACCTCGGCTCCGGCTTCACGAAGCACGTTTACTACCTCTAAAACGCTTCCGCCGGTAGAAATAAGGTCTTCGACAACCACGACCCTTTGCCCCTTTTCCAGCTTTCCCTCAATTTGGTTGGCTCTGCCGTGATCCTTTGCGCCGCTGCGCACATATCCCATTGGAAGCCCCATAAGGTGGGCGGTTATCGCGGCGTGAGCTATGCCCGCCGTGCTTGTACCCATGAGAACCTCGACGTCGGGGTAGTTTTCTTCAATTACCTTTTTAAGGCCTTCCTCCACGCTTGTACGCACCTGCGGCGCAGTGAGCGTAAGGCGGTTGTCGCAGTATATGGGGCTTTTGATTCCGCTTGCCCATGTAAAGGGCTGACGGGGGCGGAGAAACACCGCTCCTATTGAAAGCAATCCCTTTGCTATCGTTTTTTCCATAACTATTCCTCCTGTTTTGTATATGTTGTATTTTCCAACTTCAGCTCGTTTCCAAAGACCGAAACTCTTTCCTTTCTGTCCTCGGTTTTTATAAGCCTCTCGTACTGCACCTCTCCCCTGTCGTTAAGGGAGTATTTGTCCCGGCGGTAAAAGGCAATTTTCCCGCCTTTAAGCTCGTACCTTCCGCTTTCGGAAACCACAAGCCCGACTTCCTCCCCCAAGCGTTCCAGCTCGTAGGTGCCGTCGGCGTTAAAATACACCCGTCCGCTTTCGCCGCTCCAGCCGCCGTAAAGCTCCTCCTCGTCAACCGAGGAACACGCCGCGAGCAGAAACGCGAGAGCCGCCGCCAAAACCGATAAAGCCGCTATTCGTAATCCTTTACCATACATATCCGTATATACTCCCCCGTATCCTCCGCTGATTTTACGTAGTATCCCCTTGAATAGTAAAACCGCATTATTTCGCAAACCTTGCTGGCGGTGTGGAGGGTTATATGCTTCATACCCCTATTTAGAGCCGTTATATCCGCCATTTTTATCAGCGACTTTCCTATGCCGTTGTTGCGGTATTCTCCGCTCACACCGAAGCGGCTGAGATAGGCGGTTTTCGTTTCATAATCAAAATCCAGCCTGAGACTGCCAACGACAATATTGTCAATGTACGCCACAAGGACGGTTTTTGTTTCAATATCCCGTCGCACGTCCTCCTCGGTTTCATGGAGAGCCTGTATATCCCGAAGCCCTGCCATTTGGCAGTATTTTTCAAAGGCCTCGTGAGTGATTTCGGATATTGCCGCCGCGTCGTCCCTTTTTGCGCGGCGCACCTGAAAAAATCCCGTATCCATATTTTACGCCATAAGCAGAGCCATAACCGCCTTCTGCGCGTGGAGACGGTTTTCGGCCTCGTCGAAGATTACGCTGTGAGGTCCGTCTATAACGTCCTCGGTAACCTCGAAGCCCCTGTACGCGGGCAGACAGTGGAGGAATATAGCCTCCTCGTCCGCCTTGGCAAAAAGCTCCTTATTTACCTGATAGCCGGAGAAATGCTTGACCTTTTCGGCCTTTTCGGTCTCCTGCCCCATTGAAACCCATGTGTCGGTGCAGACAACGTCCGCTCCGGAAATAGCTTCCTCCGGGTCGTAGGTGACCAATACCTTTGCGCCTGTGGCTTTGGCGTCGTTTTTGGCATTTTCAACTATTTCGCTTCTGCACTCATACCCCTTTGGCGTAGCCACCGCCACGTCCATTCCCAGCTTCGCGCAGCCGTAAAGATAGGAGTGAGCCATATTGTTGCCGTCGCCTATATACGCCAGCTTAAGCCCTTCAAGGCGTCCCTTCTTTTCGGCGACGGTTTGCATATCCGCAAGCACCTGACAAGGATGCACCAGATCCGTAAGACCGTTTATTACGGGAACCGTGCCGTACTTTGCCAAATCCTCCACGTCGGACTGCTTAAAGGTACGTATCATAATTCCGTCCACATAGCGGCTGAGTACGTTGGCGGTGTCGTATATGCTTTCTCCCCTGCCAAGCTGAATGTCGTTGGAGGAAAGGAAGATTCCCTGCCCGCCAAGCTGATAAATGCCCGTCTGGAAGGAAACGCGGGTTCTTGTTGAGGATTTCGAGAATATCATAGCCAAGGTTTTTCCCGCAAGGATAGGATGCTTTATTCCGGCCTTAAGCTCCTTTTTCAGCTTATCCGCAAGGGCGAGGGTTTCTTTTATGTCATCTGTGCTCCAATCGTGGAGAGTGAGCAAATGCTTCTGATTCATTACAGTACAGCCTCCAATTCGGAAATAAATTTGTCGATGTGTTCTTTCTTTATAATAAGGGGCGGCAAAATCCGCAGCGTATGCCCGCCGCAGCTTCCCACAAGAACCCTTCGGGCGAACAGCTTTTCCTGCGCTTCCTTCGCCATGCCGTCGGGCATCTGTACGCCTATCATAAGGCCCTTTCTCCTGATTTCAAGGATTTGAGGGGAATTTATCGCCCTGAGCCTTTCCTCAAAATATTCGCCCATTGCCGCCGCGTTTTCGCAGATATGCTCCTTTTCAAAGGCGTCGAACACAGCCATGCCCGCCGCCGTTGCAAGAGGATTGCCGCCGAAGGTGCCGCCGTGGTCGCCCGGTTCAAAGCCCTTTGCCGCAAATTCCTTTGCGCACAGCGCGCCAATGGGAACTCCGTTGCCCAAAGCCTTCGCGAGAGTAAAGATATCCGGCTCAACGGGAGTGGTCTGGTAGGCAAACATTTTGCCCGTTCTGCCCATACCCGTCTGAACCTCGTCGAAAATCAGCAATATATCCTTTTCGTCACAAAGTCGGCGCACCTTCATAAGATATTCGTCGGTGCATAGATGCACGCCGCTTTCCCCCTGAACAACCTCCAGCATAATCGCGCAGGTATTATCCGTAACCGCGGCTTCAAGAGCTTCAAAGTCGTTAATATCCACATGCTTTATGCCCGGTATAAGGGGCTTATAGGGCTTCTGATACTTTGGCTGGCCTGTGGCCGCGACTGTGGCAAGGGTGCGCCCGTGGAAGGAGCTGTTAAGGGTAATGATTTCGTACTTTTCCTTGCCCTGCTTGTAATAGTAAATTTTTGCCAGCTTCATTGCGCCCTCGTTGGCTTCCGCTCCGCTGTTGCAGAAAAATACCCTGTCCGCAACGGAAGCGTCGCAGATTCTTTTTGCGAGAAGCGCCTGATTCTTTATATAGTAAATACTGGACGTATGCAGCAGCTTTCCTGCCTGCTCGGTGATAGCCTTTGTAAAGCCCTCGTGGCAGTGGCCCAGAGCCGTAACCGCGATACCGGCGAACATATCTAAGTATTCCTCGCCCTCCTCTGTATAAAGGTACATACCTTTTCCGCGGTCGAACGCTACGGGGATTCTCTTGCCGAAGGTATTCATGTAGTATTCGGCGTCAATTTCCATGATTTTGTTTAATTCCATCGTAATTTCACCCTTTGAAATGAAAGATATGAATCATTATACACCTTTTTGCAAGATTATGCAATAGTTTTTTTGAAAATATTTAAAAATTTTAGCCTCACAGTTCGGAAATTATTTCGATAATTTTCATTGTGGCATATTGTTTTTCCGGTGTCAGGTTTTTAAACGCCGACAGTACCCTTTCATCCTGATAAATGCCGATTTTCCCGAAATAAAGCTCCTCCTCGGGGAAGCCCAAAACGGAGCAGATTCTTTCAAGAAGCTGAAAGCTTGCGCTGACGCTTCCCCGCTCTATACGGCTGGTGTATTCAACGGAAATATCCAGCCTTTCCGCAAGCTCCTCCTGAGTCATATTCAGTTCTTTGCGTCTGGATTTAATGCGCTGTCCGATAGCTTTGAAATTCATTTCAACACCTCCGTCTTTGATTTATTTTATCAATATTGAAAAATAATGTTAATGATTTTAAATATCATTATTGACAAATTAAATCATAAATGTTATAATATGCCTGTAAAATAAATTTTAGGAGGGTTTTGTATGAAAAAATTGTTATGTTTGCTCACATTATTGGCGCTTATTATAGGTTCCTTGCCCATAAGTGCCGCCGGTGGAGAGGTGAGCGTAACCGTCAACGGGAAGGATGTTGTCTTTGACCAGCCGCCGATTATCGAAAGCGGACGGACACTTGTCCCCATGCGGGCAATTTTTGAGGCTCTGGGGTACGAGGTTGTTTGGGACAACGGAACAATTGACGTATATAACAGCGATGGGGATAATGTTATGACATTGTGGGTTGACAATAAATATATGTGGACGGAGAACGCCGACGTCACGCTTGACGTTGCGCCGAAAATTGTCAACAGCCGCACCCTCGTTCCCGTTCGGGCAATAAGTGAAAGCATCGGCGCGAATGTTGTATGGGATAACAGTACAAGAACGGTTATTATTAAGTATACCGCTTCCGACAGCTCTAAAGGCAAATGCGACCATGACAATACAACCGAAAAGGTTGTCGATACCGAATACGAAGAAATTGACGAAGATTCTCACCTTTGCATCGAAAGCATACGCGAGTACTGCGATGACTGCGGAGAAATTGTGGATTCTTATGTAGTGGAATCCGAAGAATCGCATAATTTTAAAAACGGTGTTTGCCGTAGTTGCGGCTACGAAGAAGAAAAAGAATGTGAACACAAGAATACATACAAGGAAACAGAAACAGAGATGGATGAAGATTTAACTACAGAAACAGAGCATGTTCTAAATGTAAGCAATATAATTTATTGCCAAACCTGCGGTATGGAAATTTCTAGAAATGTAACGACATCCTCTGGGAAACATAAATTTAATGCAACCGGAGATACCTGTACGGTTTGTGGTTACAAAATGAGTTATAGGAAAGTTCCTCTCATGAATTTGCCTAGAGTTTCTGTAGAACGAGATTGCGACAAATCTATATACTCTGCAAACAAAAA
>CAZKBV010000040.1:0-3012 GCA_964551215.1 uncultured Oscillospiraceae bacterium
CTGAAATGGAACCCGCCGCCTTAGAGGCGGGGGACATCTGCGCTTAGGTTATAATTTCTTTTGCAGCTCGTAAAGCTTGTTAAGCGCTTCAATAGGCGTGAGAGTGGTAACATCAAGGCTCCGAAGCTCCTCAATTACGGGGCTTTCCTCCGCCGGAGCAAAGCTGAGCTGCGGGCTTTCGTCGGAAATGTCCGGAACAGACTTTTTTATCTCTCCCTGAACGATTTCTTTAAGCACCTCTTTCGCCCGCTTTATCACCGGATTCGGCACTCCGCTCAGCTTCGCCACCTCAATGCCGTAGCTGTCGTCGGTGCCGCCGCGCACTATCTTTCTCAGGAAGGTTATGTCGTCTCCCCGCTTTTTGCATACCGTATTGTAATTTTTAACGCCGGTTAAGCGTTCCTCCAAAACCGTAAGCTCGTGATAGTGAGTGGCGAAAAGGGTTTTCATCCCTATTTTATCTACTATATATTCTATAACCGCCCATGCTATGGACAATCCGTCGTAGGTACTTGTCCCCCGACCAACCTCGTCCAGAATACAAAGGCTGTTTTTGGTAGCGTTTTTAAGTATGTAGCTGACCTCGCTCATTTCCATGGTAAAGGTGCTTTGGCCTGAGGCAAGGTCATCGCTGGCGCCGATGCGGGTGAAAATTTTATCCACCACGCCTATACGGCACTTGCTTGCGGGAACGAAGCTGCCCATCTGAGCCATAAGGGTTATAATCGCTACCTGCCTCATATATGTGGATTTTCCCGCCATATTGGGGCCGGTGATTATGGCCGTGCGGTTGGGGCCGCAGTCTAACTCGGTATCGTTGGGAACAAACATGGAATCCTTCAGCATCAGCTCCACAACCGGATGACGGCCGTCCTTTATATATATTTCGTCGGACAGGTTTATTTCCGGACGCACATAGTGATTTTTCACCGCCGTTTCCGCAAGGGACGCCAAAGCGTCCGTCACCGCGACGGCCCTTGCCGTACGCTCGACGCGTTCCATCTGAGCGCATATTCTCTCACGCACGTCCATAAATTCCTTGTATTCTAACGCCGTAAGGCTTTCCCTTGCGTTCACGACAGCGCTTTCCAGCTCTTTAAGCTCGGGAGTAATGAATCTTTCCCCGTTTACGGTGGTCTGCTTACGCATATAATCCGACGGCACCTTTTCAAGGTTGGAATTGCTCACCTCTATGTAATAGCCGAAAACCTTGTTATACTTTATTTTAAGATTTTTAATTCCCGTCCGCTCCCGCTCACGGGCCTCTATTTTTTCAATAGCGCCGCTGCTGTCTTGGGAAATTTCCCTGAGACGGTCTATTTCCTCACTGTAGCCGCCCTTAATTATGCCGCCTTCTCTGAGTATTGCCGGCGGCTCGTCCACTATGGCCCTTTCCAGAAGCTCGCAAATATCCTCAAGAGTATCGAACGCCGCCGCTTGGGTTCCAAGCGCGCCGCTGCGGCAGCCGCACAGAAGCTTATACATCTGCGGCAGTTTCTTAAAGGAGCTTCTCAGCGCCGCCATATCCTTGGCGGTGCAGACTCCCACGGATACCCGCCCCATAAGCCGCTCAATATCCTGTATGCCGCTCATACATTCCCTCAGCTCGTCGCGGATTTCCAAATTATTCACAAGCTCCTCCACGCCGGAAAGCCTCGCGGTTATTGCTCCGGCGTTCACCAAAGGGCAGAGTATCCAGCTTTTCAATGTGCGGCTCCCCATAGAGGTTTTGGTTTTGTCCAGCACCCAGAAAAGACTGCCTTTTTTCGACTTGTCCCGCATGGTTTCCGTCAGCTCCAGATTGCGGCGGCTGTTCATATCTATATCCAAATATTCTTTAGAGGAATAAATATGTATCTCCCGTATATGTTCAAGTCTGGACTTTTGAGTTTCAACAAGGTATTCTATCAGCGCGGCGGCGGCTGTAAGGAGCTTTTCGTCCTGTATTTCGTCGCCGTTTTTCAAATGGCTGTTCACGGTTTCCCTTGCCGAGGGAGCGACGTCCCCGCTTTCGTAGGAAAAGGCCAAAATCTCGTCCCGCCGGTCGCGGAAGTATTCCTCAAGCCTTTTGTTGTTCCTGCCTTTGCCGCCCACCGCCGCTTCTACAGGGGCAAAGCGGGCAAGCTCGTTTATAAGCTTGCCGCAGTCTTTATCGTTTTCCAACACAGTACCGAGCATTTCTCCGGTAGAAACATCGGCAAACGCTACGGCGGAGGCGTTATCCTCAACATAAATCGAAGCCATATAATTTGTCCGCCTTGATGACAGCACGGCTTCATCAACTATCGTTCCCGGCGTCACAATCCGTATAATATCCCTTTTTACAATTGCCTTTGCGGTTTTCGGGTCCTCCATCTGCTCGCAGATGGCAACCTTATACCCCTTTGCCACCAGACGGGCTATATACCCTTCGGCGGCGTGGAAGGGAACTCCGCACATAGGCGCCCTTTCCTCCATGCCGCAGCTTTTCCCCGTAAGAGTAAGCTCCAGCTCACGGGAGGCAACAATGGCGTCGTCAAAAAACATTTCATAGAAATCCCCTAAGCGGAACATAAGTATAGCGTCCTTATGCTGCTCCTTGATTTCCAGATATTGCTTCATCATAGGTGTGTACTCAGCCATTTTGTCCTCCCGCGAATTTATTTTCCGATTTACCTATCAGTGACAGCCTCCGCAGGTACTGCAGCTTCCGCCGCAGCCGCCGGGGATCTGGCCTGTAATATGGTAAGAAAGAATGGTGTTCATCTGGTCGATTATAGCCTGAAACGAGCTTTGCGCGTTGATATAGTCCACAATAAGGTCGTTGGCCGTGACCTTTTCGTAGGCTTCCTCAACCGCCTCTCGTATTTCGCTCAGTCTTTCCTCGCTTACGTCGCCCTTGTTTATTTCCTCGCCCAAGGCGCGGCGCACATCGCTGTATTCCTTCAGCAGAGCCATCGCCTCTTCGTCCTGCTCCTGTCTGGCCTCGGCCAGCTTAAGAGCCTTATATTCGTTGCTGTTTACTATCGCCTC
>CAZKBV010000040.1:3112-14229 GCA_964551215.1 uncultured Oscillospiraceae bacterium
ACCCATGTCTGAGCTTCGGTAATTTTTATATCCGCTATTTTATTCTTTAAGGAGCCGTCGCCCTTAAAATTTACTATTTTATTGCCCTCGTTCCTCCCGAACATATAGGAGGGGTCGTGCTTGCTTTCCCCTTCCACGAGCACCCTTTGGACGCTGCCCACGTAGGAGCGGTTTATTTCCGCGCTTATTTGGTTTTGCAACTCAAGCATTTCGTTAAATCGGCGGGATATTTCCTCCTGCGTTGACTTAGGCTCCATTTTTGCCGCGGGAGTACCCTCCCGACGGGAATAAATAAAGGAAAAAATGCTGTCGTAGCGCACAGCGCGGAGGATATCCTCGGTTCTTTGAAAATCCTCCTCTTCCTCGGTTGGGAAGCCCACTATAATATCGGTGGTAAGGGTTATATCCGGCATAAGCTCCCGAGCGCGGTTTACAATTTCCATATAGCGTTCGCTGCTGTAATGGCGGTTCATATCCTTCAGCACTCTGTCGCTGCCGGACTGAAGGGGAAGATGGAGCTGATGACACACCTTCTCGCATTTTGCCATAGTTTTTAACAGAGTATCGGAAAGGTCTTTGGGGTGGCTGCTCATAAAGCGTATGCGCTCTATGGAGTCGATTTCGTTCACCTTTTCCAAAAGGGCGGCAAAGGCGTCCTTTTCGCCACGGTCGTTGCCGTAGGAATTTACGTTCTGCCCCAGAAGCATTACCTCTTTTACCCCTCTTTGGGCAAGGCAGCGGATTTCGTTTAAAATATCCTCTTCCTCGCGGCTTCTCTCCCTGCCCCGGACGTAAGGCACTACGCAGTAGGAGCAAAAATTGTCGCAGCCGTACATAACAGACACAAAGGCCTTCGCTCCCCCCTCGAACATGGCGGGAAGCCCCTCGTAAACCGCGCCGCTGCCGCCGATATCCACAACCCTTTCGTTGTGTTCCAGCGCGCGGCTCAGCAAGGATGGGAATTTGTACAGGGCATGGGGGCCGAAAATAAGATCCACCTGACGGAATTTTGCCCGGATTTTCTCGGTAATATGCTCCTGCTGAGGCATACAGCCGCAGACTCCCACAATGAGGGAGGGCTTAGACTCCTTCAGGGGCTTTATCGCCCCCAAATTGCCGAAAACCCTCTGCTCGGCGTTTTCCCGGACGGCGCAGGTGTTAAGGATTATAACATCCGCTTCCTCGCGGTTTTCCGTAAGGGTGTAGCCCATTTCGACGAGCATACCCTTTATCCGCTGGGAATCGTTCACGTTTTGCTGACAGCCGAAGGTTTCAACCTCGGCCTTGGGCGTTTTTCCGGCATTGCTTTGCCTTATCATGGAAATTATTTTTTTTTGTTCTTCAATTTCCGCTTTATCTATAACAGGAGTTTTTTTCAAGCCTCTTCCCCCAACGTAAAACAATGTATCATAATATATTTTATATCAATTTCGCAATGTTGTCAATGTTTTTTTAAGTTTTTTATGGGCGTTCCCAAAAAATTGTTTTGGAAATTCCCGCCGCGAGTTACGGCTTTTTTCAGAACACCAGCGACCTTACGGTGTCAATCAGCAGCTTTTTTGTTTCATCGTCCATATCGGAAATCGCCGCCAGCACATCCTTGCCGCTTTTAAGCCAGTCCTTGGAAAAGTCCAGCAGGCTGTCGATTCCGGCATTTTCGAAAATTCCGAAAAAAGCTTCGGTAAAGCTGTCGAGCTGTTGGGGGGTGAGCTGCGCGATTTTGCTGTTCAGCCGACGGGCAATGGGCTTATAAGCGTTCATGTCGTCCTCAAGGAAGATAAACTGCCCGAAACCGTCCGTATGCCACTTAAACAAATCGTGCTGAAGGATTCCTACCCCTTCGCTTTTCACCCGCTTATACAAAGCGCCGTCCTGCAAAAGCTGACCCACAAAGGATTTTTCGGGAACAAGCTTGGAAATTCTGCTCTTTATTTCCCCGTAGTTTTCCTCGGCGGACAAATCCTTCATAAAGCCCGGGCCGTCCAAATTGTATATGAGCTTGATTTTGCTTCTCAGGGAGGGCGGAATGTGCATCGCGCTGTACTGAGCCAGATTGCCGCCCTTGCTGTGGCCTATAATGTAAAACTCGCCGGAGCGCTTCATTGTTTTTTCCACATAGCGCGCCGCGAGACGCTGGGATTCCACCGGATATTTATAAGCGAGGCGGAAATTTTCCTTCCAGCCGGACATACTTTCGTCCGTGCCTCGGAAGCACACCACCTCCGCCGAGCCCTCCGGCGCAAAAACGAAGGCCGCAAAAACGGATTCGCCCTTTACGGACATGGGGCTTCTTATTATCATATTTTGATAGCGGCGGCTGAACGCGGCTTCAAAATACAGGCTTCTCAGATTTTCGCCGAAGCGCGCGTCCTCAAAAAGGCCGTCCCTATTGGGGCTTTTCATGGTTTGAAGCAAAGAGGCCTTTCCCTTGGGGAGGGCTTTTTCCAGCTTTAAATAGCAAAGCTGGCACAAAACCGCCGCGTCCACAGGGCCGAAGGGAAGCTGTTCAAAGGGTTTTTTGCCGTATATTTTTACGTAGTCGATAATATTCAAAAAATCCCTCCTTTTTGATTAAGCGGATATAATGAGGCTGTTAGGCGCTTTCCCTTATTGTGCGTATCGGGGACGAATTATATCCGTCCCCGATACGCAACAGTATATTGTTTTAATAAAACATTTAAATCGGAGCAACGCTCCATCAAGCTTGCTTGAAATGGAGCTTGCGAACGATTGCAACCGGCGCAGGGAGCGTTAGCTCCTCAGAGTTTCAGTGGGAGATTATAACTCCCACTGAAATTCTGAAGTGTCCCCCGCCGCCTTAGAGGCGGGGGACATCTGCGCTTAGGTTATATTAATATCCACATATATAGAAGAAGTTGTCCTTTATATAGAAGAAGTTGTCCTTTATGCTTTCGTCGTATTCAAAATCACTATCATATCTGTATTTTCTGATTACAACGCCGCCGTCCTCGTCCAACTTAGACATATAATCGTCAATATACCAAAATACAGTGTCAATCTCAACCCAGCACACGTCGTTCTCGAAAATACTGTTGAATTCAATATCCACGTCCTCTGAATAATAGTCGAGAAACGCTTCAAAAAATTCATTGCCGGCCTCACTGCCCGTATAGGAATAGCTGCCGTCGTCAATTTCCTGCGAGTTTTCAAAAATATCATCAATGGCGGCGGCTCCGTCGGCGTTGGGAATATACATCAGAATTTCGTCGCCTTCCCATATTTCAACGCCCATAGTGGCGCTGTTCCACACGGCACGGGTATCGGTAAGCACGCAAGCAAGCTGGTCTGCCGGAACGTAAATTCTGTAAAAATAATCCTCATCGTCTTTCATCACCTTGCAGGGAAGAACGGCGGACGCGCCGGTGTCCTCGTTGGTAATTTTAATTTCCTTCAAGGCGTCCAAATCCCCAAGCTCTCCGTAATCCGGAAAGTCATACCAATCGAAATCGCCGCCGAATCTCCATTCTCGAAGGGCAGTTTTATACTTTGTATATTCAATGTATTCATCATAGTAATCCAAAGTGTTGCTTTCGTTAAAATCGGGGAATTCCGCCTTTGCGCCGCCGTACTTATATTCGGCCTCATTGACCAGCTTCACATTGAATTTTCCCTTTACCTTAATGCCGCTGTCGAAGGAATCGGCGCCCGTTCCGGCAATTATGCCCATAATTTCATTTAGGGCCGAGGTGAGCTTTTCAACGTCGATATCAAGCTCCATTTCCACTCGCGCCTTTTCTATAAGGCCGCTGTTGTTTAACGTATAAACCGCCGTATAGCCGTTTTTCAGCAAGCCGCTGTTTTTCAGCTCCTCAGCTATTGCGCCGACGTAAACTCCGGCGTTGTTCTTTATTTCTTCGCAGGTCTTGTGTATTTCCTCATAGGCCTCGTTTATTTCCTCGGGAGAAAACATAGGCTCCTCGTCAACGGTAACATTTACGGAGTTCACATACGCTATCACCGCCGACTCAATTTCCTTTATTATATCTTCGCTTGTCAAAACCGACACAAGCTCCTCGCTGACAGCTTCAAGGGCCTCGCCGTCAATGTGAACGGTGTATTCGTTTCCGTTCTTCTCCGTAATGGGCATACCGAACTTATCCGCCATTTTAAGGCTGATATCATTAATAAGATTAATAAGATCAATTCTTCCGTTCGTGACAAGCAGCGCGGCGGCTTCATCCTCGCCGACAATCGCCGCCTCCAAGTCCATTGCCTTGGCGTTGTCGATCGCAATATATTCCCTTCCCCTAAGAGCCTTGTTTATAAACGGAGAAACATACGAGGGGATTTTACAAACAACCTTAGCTGTTCCGTCGTCCCTTGTTTCGATCCATGTGAAAAACTTTGCCCTTAAATCGGGAAGCGATAATTTTGTTTCGGTATAGGTCTTGTTTTTATCCTGTTTAACGGATTTCCACGTTATGGTGAAGTCCTCGGAAAGCTTTTCCATTACGCGCAAAAAGTCGTTATAGCCCTCCGCCGGATAGCCATCGGTTACATAAATAGCCGTGGGGCCGTCCGCTCCGCCGATAACGCCTATTGCTTCCGGCGATAAATCGGGATTGCTTTCCTTAACCGCGTACGGTTCTTCAACCGTAACATCCCAGCTGAGACTTTCGTTTACCTCCGCGTTTTGGGCGAGGCTTGTGTTGTATATTGCGTCGGCAAGGGCTTTATCCTCCGGCGAACAGCCGCCGAAAAGACCCAGAGCCATTGCCGCCGCTAAAATAAGCGAAATATATTTTTTCATTTATGTTCCCTCCAATCAAATATTATTTTCAAGAGCGTAGAAAAAATTGTCCTCCATTCCCTCGGACAGGGTTTCCCAAAGCATATTTCTTCCGACAAAGCTTACGGTATTGCCTTCCAGCTTGCATATATAGCCCAGTCCGCTGAAAAGCGCGTCAAAATCTATATAGGATTTTCCGTTTTCATCAAAGTAAAACCCGCCCACCATGTAACAGCCGTAAAAATAGCTCCTAAAAATTTCTTCAAGCTCCTCGGAAAGGCTTGCGTTCATATACTGTTCCAGCAAAAGCTCCCCGTTTTGGTTGGGGATATAGTTAATTCGTTTATACGGGCCGAAATAGTCACTGCCTATTTCCTGTTCAATTTCCAGCCCAAAGGTTTTGTCGTTCCAGCGCACCTCTACGTTGTCCATTATGGAGCAAAGCTCCGTCAGAGGGAAGGCAATTCCCGTATCATCGCTTACAAGCCCCGGCGCAAGAACAATTTCCTTGCCGTTTTCAAGGTTTTTAAAGGTGATTGGCGAATAGGGATTCCTTTCCTTTGCGTACTCGTCGCTTGGGTGGTTGTTATTCCATTTGGGCAACTCCTCATCCATATATTTTTGGTACTTGGAATATTCCGCGTAATCCACCCCTATATCGACGGAATTTTCTTCGGTGGTTTCGGGAAGCTCCACCTTTGCTCCGCCGTAGGAACAGCTTTCGGAGAAATCCACCGTAAGGCGGAGCTTTCCGGCTGTATCGAAATATCTTGATTCCCAGAAAAGCTCGTCAAATATATATTTCACGACTTCGGTATTCATATCAATATCTACCCGAAGCTGCCCTTGGATTTTCTCTATAAGTCCGTTTTTGTTTACATAATAGTTAAGAGTAAGCCCGTTCTTCAAAAGTCCGCTGCTTTTAAGTTCTTCAAAGAAGGCCTTTCTCGCTTCCTCCGCTTGGGGAATCACGCTGTTAATTTCGTCCTTCACGTTCTGAAGGGAGACGTCCTGCCCGCTTTCCTTAAGCTGAGAGGAAATAAGAGCCGACGCCAGATTGACCGCGGCGGAGCCGCCCAGCTTGCTCAGAAATTCTTCGGTAAGGCCGTCCAGCACGGAATCGTTTAATTCCACGGCGTAAACCGTAAGCCCGTTTTCCTCGGAGGCGGACTTAACCAAAGAATAGTCCACCGTTTCAACAATGGGAGAAAGGTCGATTTCGGGAATTTCAACTTTTTTCATAACCGAATCTTCCCCGCCGGCCTTTTCGAGAGTACGGCTGTCGATTGTCAGATAATCCTTGAACACCTCGGAGCCGATCTCAAAAAGATACGGACTTTTTGCCGTCAGCTTGGCATAGTCCTCCCCTGTTTCGGCCCAAAGCCGGGCCTCGGCTTCGATATCCGGCTTGGCCGCAAGGATATTCACGGATATTTTGTCATTATCCTTGGCGGTTGAAACCGTAACAGTCAAATCCTTGATAAAATCGGCCATCATGTTGACAGCGGCAGTCTCTTCCTCCGCAACGGAAGCTTCATCGTCCTTGGAAAAGTAGGAATATGTATCCCCATCGTCTATATATGTTTCAACTATAGGCTCGGTAATTTCAAGTTTTGGCTTAAGAGTCAGCGTTGTCACCGTGTTTTCCGCTTTGGATGACGCCTCCAGCGCTTTCCAGAGAGCCATATCGGTTTCGGTGCAGCCGGAAAACATTGTTGCCGCCATTACCGCCGACACAGTCAACGCAATCAGTTTTTTCATTTTCACACGCCTCTTTCATTTTAAAAATCGTATTCGCTTATGGGCAGTTCCAAAAACCGTTTTGAAAAACCGGGACGCGTTTATGAGTATTTTTTCAAGCGCGGCTCTCGGAAATGCCTTTGCGTTCATTTTATCATATTAACGCTGTAATGTCAACAAATATTTACAGCTAAATTTCGGGGAATTGGTTTTGAATCGCAAAATGACGGTCGGCGATTCAAAAAAATTGTGAAAAAATAATAATAGTTCTTGCTTAATCGCGTCAAATATAATATAATAAAAGGAAGAGAATCCAAATCCGCCTGAAAATATCGTTCGTACAGTATTTATTTGATAAATCTTGCGGCATTTAGCTTATTTGCTGCCGCCGCAAGGTTGATTTACTCGGTATGTAAATTTTAAACAGAGAGGAAAACCGATTATGATAAGCAGAAAAGAATTGAAGAAAAGCGCCAAGGGGGCATTAAAGAGAAATTATTGGGGAATCGTTATAACCTGCGCGCTTATCGCAATAATTATGGGTACTTTTACTAATCCCATAACCGGCATTGAAAACGCGGTTAAATTCAAGAACGGCGGGCAAGAGCGCGAAGTGAACACGGATATTGTTATGGCCGGTACCGCTCGGCAGAAAAACCTCAGCAACACTGAGATTGTCGACGAATTTTTGGGCGGAGTGGGGATGGAAAATGAAACCGCGAAAAAATGGACGGCCGGCGTGCTGTCTATGTTCGCGAGAAATACCGAGGGCGCGGGCAGCGTTATGTACGGAGTTATCAATTCGGTAAATCAATTAGCGTTCGGCGACAAGCTTAGCCCCGGAATTATCATAAGCTTGGGCGCGATTGTCAGTCTCTTTATTTTGATTTTTATAAAAAATGTTCTGTCGGTGGGATTTTGCCGCTACCTTTTGGAAACCCGTACATACAGCCGGACGAAATTAAACCGTGTATTGTTTCCGTGGTTCGTAAAGCGGGGGAAAACCGTCGCGAAAACAAGCCTCCTAAAAATGCTGTATCAGCTTCTGTGGGATTTTACCGTTATAGGCGGCGCGGTTAAAAGATATTCCTACAGGCTTGTGCCGTATATTATAGCCGAAAATCCCGATATACAAGGCAACGAGGCCATTACGCTGTCTCGGCGCATGATGAACGGGAATAAATGGAAGGTGTTCCTTCTGGATCTTTCTTTTCTGCCTTGGCGAATATTGAATTTCTTTACTTTAAATTTTCTCAACGTATTATTTGTCGAGCCGTACACCCGCCTTACCGGCGCGGAATTGTATATGGCGCTGCGCGAAAAGGCAAAGGCGGATAAATTGGCGAACGCCGACAAGCTGTGCGACTCTTTTTTGACCGCGGAGGCGGTAAACGGCGAATACCCCGTAAACAATTATATTATACCGCCTTATCCGTCAAGAAATTGGGCGCACGCCGACTATAACAGAAACTACGGCCTGACTTCGCTGATACTTATATTCTTTACGTTCTCTTTCATCGGCTGGCTTTGGGAGGTAGGGCTGCACCTGTTTACAACGGGTACATTTGTCAACCGCGGCGTTTCATACGGGCCGTGGCTGCCTATTTACGGGACGGGCGGGGTGCTTGTATTGGTTGTGTTGAAAAAGCTCAGGAACAAGCCCGCGCTTACCTTCCTTGCCACAATGGCGCTATGCGGCGTGGTTGAATATTTTACCTCTTGGTTTTTGGAGATGAGCAAAGGTATGCGATGGTGGGATTACAGCGGATATTTCCTTAATTTAAACGGCAGAATTTGTCTTGAGGGTCTTATAGTGTTTGCCCTCGGCGGCTGCGCGGCGATTTATCTTATCGCTCCTTCGTTGGATAATCTGTTTAACAAAATACCGAAAAAGATTAAAATTACAATATGCGCCGTGCTTGTAACGGTATTCCTTTGCGACCAAACATATTCGCATTTTGTGCCTAACAGCGGCAAGGGAATTACGGATTAGCAAACCTAACCGTAGCCCCGCAAGCTCCGCTTCGGGGTAAGCTCGGCGCCTCGTCGCCCCGATTAAAAAAATCAGGCTTGACAAAGCCTTATGTTTGTAATAAAATACAATTAAGTGAGTAAGCGCTCACTCAACTGTAAGGAACCACTAAACTAAAGAACGGAGGACTCAAAATATGAAAAAATTTGCAGCAATTTTATTATCGGCCATTATGCTTACGGCGCAAATTTCCGTATCCGCCTCGTCAGACGAATGGGAGGCTTATTCTTGGGCGGAATTGGGCTATACTTGGGCAAAGGGCTTGGGTATAAGCGAAAAGTACCTATTATCGCCGTCCGCGATTTTAACTCACGAGGACGCGGCGCAGCTTTTATATGAGATATACGGCGACGAAACCGCTTGGACGCTGACGTCGCGGCTTGAGGGCGCAACGGAGGAGGATGTTAATCCGGCGGCGGCTCAGGGCTATGTTTTGAGCGGCGATACTTCTCAATCGGGCGACGCCGTTACAAGAGAAGAATTTGCGGCGATTTTGTACAGCAAGGCTTCGTCCCCGCAAATCAAAACCGAGAGCTTAGCCTCATTTTCGGATTACGCGGATATTGACGATTGGGCCGAAAACGCAATGGCATGGGCCGTTCGAACAGAGCTTTACAAAGGCGACGGAAACGGCAGGCTTTATCCGGCTTCGGGCATTACCGTCGCGGAGGCTTTGGTGATATTGGAGCGAGCTTCAAGGCTGCCTGATTTCGCGCAAATGTCGACGGATTTAAGCACAATTGCAAGCTTCCCCCACCCGACAGGCTCAAAAGAAGAAACCGCCGCGGCAGAATATATTGAAACGAGATTTTCCGATATGGGGTATAAAACGGCTTTATTGCCGTATGTGCGAAACAATGAGGACAACGGCGCCGAAGGAACGAATGTTGTCGCGGTCAAGGAAGCCGACAACGCTTCCGCCGATTCCGCCGATATTCTTGTAATTTCCGCCCACCACGACAGCGTTCCGCCGGCCTATGGCGCAAGCGACAACGCGTCCGGCGTTGTTTCGATACTGGCGGTCGCCGACATGGTTAAATCCATAAATACCGATACCGAATTGCGGTTTATAAGCTTTACCGACGAGGAAAAGGGCAAGGGCGGCTCAAGGGCCTATGTCGAAGCTTTGCCCGAAGAAGAACGCAGCCGCGTCATAGGCGATATCCAAATTGACATGATTGGCGGAATCGGTTCCGATTACACAGCGTTATTCACTATGGACGGCGAAAAGAACTGGCTGACGGATTTGCTCCAAGGCTACGATAATATTCCCCTTGAAAAAGGAACGTTAAGCGACCATTCATCTTTTCAGCTTGCGGGAATACCTTCCGTTTTAATGTCGCAGAACAGCAACGGATATGTATACCATTCCGTTGCCGATACGGCGGATTGTGTTGACTTGTGTGTTTTGAGCGACGCCGCCGTTCTTGTCACGTCCGCAATAAAAGAAATCGCTTCCGCCGATACCGCTTCGTACCGCGAAACGGCTCAGGAGCAGGGGCAGGGCTTCACATCCCTGCAATCCCGCGACATTCCGATATACTTCGGACTGAGCGTCAACGAAACGGAAGGCTATATAGGCGCAAGCGGCGAATTAAAAGAGCATTATGAGGATGATTACAAGGACGTACACGATATATATATGTACTCTATGCGTTGGTTCGGCTGTGAAACGCCTATGAATACATACTATGAATACCGTAACGGCGCGTTGGAGCATTTGGAGATACGTCCCTCGGAAAACGGATTTACCTATGACGATATGCTGGAAATAATAAGCGCGGTATACGGCGCACCTCAATCGTCAAAGACAAACGATGACGGCTCAACGCAAAGCAATTGGGCGGATACCGTTTACAACAGATTTATATCCCTTGTTTCGGAGGGCGCGGGCTGTGTTGTTCAAATAGACTCAAACGGTCAGATGATAGCGGATGTTATACAATCGTACCCCGTAAAAGACGGGGAAGCCGACGTCGATAATCCGAAGCATAAGGAAATATGGGATTATTTAACGAGTATAATTCCAAAAAGCGCTATGGAAAAGCTGGCGGAATTTAATATAGCCTCAGACGGTTACAGCGGTGTGCTCGCATACGCTTCGACTGTTACAAAGGAGGACGGCAGCGAGGATAACAGCCGATTTGCCATAAACGTAGATATTAACGACGCCTTTGACGAAAACGGCGACAAGCGCGATTGGACAAAGCTCACTTTTACCATTATTCACGAGTTCGGTCATATATTGCTTGAAAACGACACTCAGATAGATTTGTCGATTAGCAACAGTATTCACGATACCGCGGGCTTTATCGACGGTTCAATGAGAAAGGCGTATTACGACCGCTTTTGGGCGGCTTCCGGCAGTCTTTCGGGAGATTACGCCGGCCATCCTACCGATTATGTCCGTGAATACGCCGCCAATTATTTTCACGAGGATATAGCGGACAGCTTCGCGCTCTTTGTTTTGGGAAACAAGCCTCAGGGAGAGCTTATTTCGGAACAAAAAATGCTCTTCTTCTATGAGTATGAGGATATGGTTAATCTGCGTTCTCAGATAAGGACGAGCTTGGGATTATCCTAAACCCTTATAAA
>CAZKBV010000041.1:0-2614 GCA_964551215.1 uncultured Oscillospiraceae bacterium
TCTGAAGTGTCCCCCGCCGCCTTAGAGGCGGGGGACATCTGCGCTTAGGTTATAAATTATGAATTACGAATTTTGTATTTCGTCAATGTCGGCGGCCTTTTTAAGCACCCATTCCTCCTTATGCTCGGCACCGGCGCCGGGGGCAATCTTTTGCACGGGAGAAAGACATTCGGCCTCGGTATAGTTTTTGCAGGTATAGCTTTCGCAGTTACAGCCGTTATCGGGATAATTCGCTCCCTCGACAAAACCGAACTTCTTTATGAAGGCGTTGCCGTTCTTAAGGAAAGCCATCCAGCCGTTTTCGTTAAGCACGCCGATTTTCGCCGCAACGGGCTTGGCCGCGTCCATGGAAAGGGTGATATAGTCCTCTCCAAGAGAAATGCGGCTGTCGTTCATAGGGGTATAATCCCAGTAGCAGACCCACTTATTTGGGAAGAAGCCAGTCTTGCGCTTGTTCTGAGGTATGTACATAACTCCGTCGGAATTCATTACGGAAATTGTCCAAG
Organism: uncultured Oscillospiraceae bacterium; assembly: GCA_964551215.1. Classification (GTDB taxonomy): domain Bacteria; phylum Bacillota; class Clostridia; order UMGS1883; family UMGS1883; genus JAFLUQ01. The sequence continues at coordinate 507 of CAZKBV010000041.1, forward strand.
GGGCAAGCTCAATATCCCACGCGTTTCTGTTTATGACCTTGTGGTTAAGCTTCACATTGCCCTCATCGTCCATTGTCACGGAAATTTCAAGCTGAATCTGGCTCCACTCCTGCATGGGCGCGGTAAAGGTCACCGTGGCGCCGTCTACCTTTACGTCCGGCTTTTTTGTTGCCGGATAATATGTTCTGGGGAACATCTCCGGACTGCACCAAAGCCTGTGTCCGCCGACAACCCACCATTCATTTTCTTCATAGGGGCTGTCGGTAATGTCGTTTGTAGCTGTTTTGTTCACATCCTCAAAGAACATATTCTCCTCGCCAACAAAGCCGTAACGGATAACGCACGGCCCCATTTCCGCCGTAGCGATAAGCTCCTTTACGCCGTTGGTCATTTTTATACATTTGCCGTATCTGCCGTATTCCACTTCGGAAATCTGTACGCTCATTGTTTTTTCCTCCTTAAAAATTTAAATTTATTATGTCACATTATATCACAATCGTTTGCCAAAAGCAATATAAATTTTACGCTCGGCCATAGCGATATCAGTTGCTTTCCTCCGCGAAAGCGGCGGCCATATCTATTATAATATCGGTGGCGTCCATTATCTCGTTGGCCTGCTCCGGAGTAATTCCCCCTGCGTCCAACGCTTGGGCGGTTTGCGTTATCCGGCTCCGAGCCTGCTGTATGTACTCGGCCTCGATTGAATCCGGAGCGGCGTTATCCGCTATGGAGTTCACCATTTTCGCCGCCTTTTCATTCATGTCGCTTAAAGTCTCGGCCTCCACGACATCCGCCGGCCCTTCCCCGGAGGCAAGCTTTTCTCCCAAGGAAGCCGAAGCCTTCTTAACCGCGTTAAGAAAAGCGTTTATTTCCGTCTTGCGCTCCTCTGTAACATCGCCGCCGCTAAGCTCTGTTCCGAAAGCGGACACCCTCGCTATGCACCCTGAAACCAGAGATTTTTGCACGGCACTGCCGTTTTCGTCAACCGTAGCCGTTATTGAATTGAGAAGCTCCACCGTTTCTTCAAGATTGTCGCTGAGCTGAAGGTCTGAATCCGGATTTTCGTTTTCATCGGCGGACTGCGCCATTTTCTTTATATTCTCTTCGATTTCCGTAAGCTCCGCCGTAAGGGAATCGGCCTTTTCTTGGGTAATGTCATTTTTAAGAGCTTCGGCGGCGATCTCGTCCATCCGCTCCTTGGCGCGGGCCATTTCCTCGCTGTTCATAAACGAGTCCGCGTCGGTGACAACGTCCGCATAGCCGTTATACAGCTTGGCCGCCGTTTCTATCTCGTTTTCAAGGGCGGTCAAATCCGCCTTTTCTCCGCAGCCTGTCAGCGTTAACGCCGCGCACAGGCCTGCCAGTAAGATTTTTTTCTTCATCGCTTTGTTCCTCCCTGTAGATTTGGAAAGCTCCGGTTAATTTCGAGACGCAGGCGCGAATTATTCGGAGATTCCTATATTATTCTGCTGTAAACCGTGCCGGCCTTAAGGCCGCCTTTTTTGTAATATCCCAGCTCCGACACCGTAACGAGCTGATAGCCCGCGTCTATAAGCGCGGGAATAAGCCTTACCGCGGCGTCAGCCGTGGCGGAGTGAATGTCGTGCATAAGAATTATATCTCCGTCGCGCACATTCTCCATAACGGCATTATAGGTTTTGTCGGCGTTTTTGGTTTTCCAGTCCAGAGTATCTATGGACCACATAATTATGGGGGCCTTTGAAACAGACTTCACGAGGTTGTTATAGCTTCCATAGGGCGGACGGAGTGTTGCCGGATAAACTCCCGCAACGGCTTTGACTTTATTGTTTGTATTGAACACTTGGCTTGATATTCCGCTCTCGCTTAACTTGGTAAGCTGAGTGTGATCCCAGCTGTGACAGCCGATTTCCATTCCCAGCTGAGCCTCCCGCTTAAGCTGAGCGCTGTAGCTGCCGATTCTGTTGCCCACAACGAAAAACGTGGCTTTGGCATTGTATTTTTCCAAGCAGTCCAGAATTTTGTCGGTATATGGCCCCGGCCCGTCGTCAAAGGTAAGAGCTATCATTGGCTTGTCCGGATTTATCCCTATCGGAACAAGGCTCCAGCCCACCTTTAAGTAGGCCTCA
>CAZKBV010000041.1:2714-13377 GCA_964551215.1 uncultured Oscillospiraceae bacterium
TCAACTTCAGCGTTCCACACGGTAATATTGCGTCCGTCCTCGCTGTATAAAGTGGTCTGCACTTCCTCTAAAGTTTTGTACCAGCCCACCTTTAAGTACGCTTCAACCTCAGCGTTCCACACGGTAATATTGCGCCCGTCCTCGCTGTACAAAGTGGTCTGCACTTCCTCTAAGGTTTTGTACCAGCCCACCTTTAAGTATGCCTCAACCTCAGCGTTCCACACGGTAATATTGCGCCCGTCCTCGCTGTATAAAGTGGTCTGCACTTCCTCTAAGGTTTTGTACCAGCCCACCTTTAAGTATGCCTCAACCTCAGCGTTCCACACGGTAATATTGCGCCCGTCCTCGCTGTATAAAGTGGTCTGCACTTCATCAATATTTTCGTGCCACCCCACAGACGTCCACTTTTCCAAATCGGTATTGAGCGCGGCGGCGGTTTTGCCGTCCTCGCTGTATAGAGTGGTATATATCTCGTCATAATAGTACCAGCCGCACCGGCGCAGTTCTTCAACCTCGCCGCTTTGGACTATTATCCTGTCTCCGCTGAGATTGTAAAGCTCGATTTCCGTAGCGTGAACGGACAGACAGAGCATAACAAACATAAGCAATAGCGCAACTAATTTTTTCACAGGGGCATCCTCCTTTTTAAAAGATAAAAGCAATACATATGCTTCAATACATATACTTTTTCTTTATCCTTAACAGTCTTCTGCAAAGAAAATCTCCCAGCAGCCACAAAAATATTCCGTTTGACAGAGCATAAACCGCCGCCACCGGCAGTCCGGCGGAAAGGTAGAAAATGTACTTGCTTAGGCTCACTCCATCTCCCGCGGAAAACATGGTAAAAATGTCCATCATGGCGGAATACAGCGCCCCGCACACAGCTCCGAAGCTTATCATCAGCGCCTTGTTTTTTAATATATATTTTCCGCAAAAGCCGCTGAGCATACCGATAATGCCCCACACCGCCATCTGAAAAGGCGTCCACGGGCCTTGCCCGAAGTACATATTGGAAATTGCCGCGGACAGCGCGCCCGTCATAAATCCGGCTCCGGAGCCGAGGGACGCTCCCGCAATTATCACTATAGCCGTAACAGGCTTAAAATGTGGGAAAAGGGCAAAAACCAGCCTCCCTACGCAGGACAGAGCCGTCAGCGCCGCCACCGTCACGCTTTTCACGGCGGAACCCCTTTTCCTGCCGTAAAGCAGAAACCATATCCCCACAAGGACGATTGAAGCAGCGACGGAGATAATAAGGTATTTATTCTTCATTTTTTTCACCGTTTATTTCGCACAGCCTTACAACATCCTCCGCTGTGACGCACCTTTGGAAATATCCCCGACTCAGCTTGGACGCGGCGGTGGTGCAGTATACATTCTCCGAGAAAAGCTCCGACGGCGTTCCCCGCGACACAATTTCCCCGTCGAAAAGGAAGGCGCAGCTATGGCTCGTCTCCGCCGCCAGCTCCAAATCGTGAGTCACCATAACGATGGCCGTTCCCTTTTCCGCAAGGCGGAAAATTATTTTTTTAAACCTTTCCCGATTTACGGCGTCAAGCCCCTTGCATGGCTCGTCCAAAAGCAGAAGCGAAGGCCTTTGCATAAGTATTTTTCCCAAAGCGGCTCTCTGCTGTTCGCCGCCGCTTAGGTCGTAGGGGTGGCTTTCCATAAGGGAGGAAAGCCCCATTTCTTCGGCCAAGGGCGAAAAATCCCCCGCCGAACATATATCCGCCATCTGCCGCCAGTCCTCCCTAAGTGTTTCCTTAACGAAGCAGTTTTGGGGATTCTGGGGCAGGAGGGCAATATTTCCCCGGTAAAGCTCCTTTTTGTAAAACCTAAGGGGACGTCCCTTATATTTAATTTCTCCGAATTGAGGCGAAAGCAGACCGCTCATAACCGAAAGGAGGGTGCTTTTTCCGCAGCCGTTGGAGCCTATAACCGAAAGAATTTCTCCCCTCCGAACCTTAAGGCTCACTCCCCGAAGCACCTGCGTCCCCTCTCTTTCGTAGCGAAAGTCGACGTTTTTAAGCTCCATGACCATATCGCCGGACGGCAGCTTTTTTTCGGGAAGGGAGCGCACAGTGTTTTTGTAGCCGTAGATAAAGCTTCGGCCTTCCATGAGCGTAAGGGGCAGCTTGTCCTTACAGCCCAGAGCCGCCGCGATTCTCGCTCCGCAGGGAAGCCCCCCAAGCATTACCTTGTTATCGCCATTACCGAAGGCGAGCTTTTCGGGAGGGCATACCTTTTTTATGCGTCCGTCCTCCATATACGCCACCCTGTCGGCGTAGGCAAAAATATTTTCCGTGTTGTGTTCGCAGAGAATCACCGTAAGCCCCAAATCGGAGTGCATTTTTTTCAGCATATCCGTAAACCGCTGTGCGCCGAGAGGGTCAAGCTGGGCGGTCGGCTCGTCGAGAATAAGCAGCTCCGACCCCGTCACGGTCGCGGCGGCAAGATTCACAAGCTGCTTCTGTCCGCCGCTGAGAAAGGCCGTTTCCCGACGGAAAAGCTCCTCTAAGGCAAAATATGAAGCGGTTTCCGACACGCGTCGGCGTATTTTGTCTCGGCTCCAGCCCCGACTTTCTCCGGCAAAGGCAAGCTCATGCCATACGCTGTCGGTAACCTGCTGCGTTTCCGGATTCTGCATTACATACGCCGCGTCGAGCGAAGAAAAATTACGGACTATTTCTCCCTTTTTTACGCCTTTTGGGGCGGTTTCGTCCTTTATCAGGCTTAAAAGAGTGGTTTTTCCGCAGCCGCTGGCTCCGTAAATTAAAAGAAATTCCCCTTTATTTACCGTAAGGTCAATGCTTTTAAGTACCTCTGCCCCGCCGTCTCCGTAGGCGAAGCTGAAATTTTTGAAGCTGAGTATCTCCAACGCAATCTCTCCTTAATTTCCGCCGCCAACGGACACACGCACAAAAGCGCAAACGCCGCCCGTGACGCCAAAGCCCCTGACAGAGGGGTCAGTCGGGGGTAAAAGCTAAACGCTGTTTCCCCCGAAAACGCAAACACAACTGCGTCGCAGACAGCCGTAACGCAAAGCGCAAGCCCGTCCGTCCATTTAAAGCGCAGCAGCGTATACGATGTGCGTCTGCCGCTGCCAAAGCCTCTGGCGTTCATTGATAAAGCGGTTGTCACTCCGTTTTCAAAGGCCCACATCGCCGCCGCTCCGAAGGCGGACAGCTTCGCCTTTAAATTGTCCCACGCGGCTTCGCCGCCGTACATACCCATGGCTTTCTGGGCGGCGGAAATTTCCTTGACCTTCCGCGCAAGAAGCGGCACAAACCTTATTGCGCAGCTCGCCGTAAGCCCAAGATAGGGGTTTATACTGCCGAAAAGGTATAGCTGCTTATCGACGGAGGTAACCTTTGAGTAGGCCGCCAGCCACAAAACGGCTCCCCCAAGCATAACGCCCATATTAAGGCCATACAAAACGGCTTCCAGAGTTATGGGGGCGGAATTTACAAAAAACAGAGCCGTTTCGCCCTTATGGGTAAAAACGGGATTGATGATGGCCGTAAATATCACGGGTAAAAAGTAAAGCCACAGCCTTTTGACTCCCGTAAGACAGGCCGCCCCCATGCCCGTAAGGAACATGACGGCCATAATTACCGGGTCGGTCAAAATTGCCGCCGTAAGCACTATTGACGCCACCGTAAAAAACATGGGAAGGGGATGAAGCTCTTTCATTCAAAATTCCCCCCTTCGCTTTTTCCAAGATCAACGGTGTATATGAAGCGCACCTCGTCGCCGCTTTTCAGCTTCATGCTTTCACAGCCCACCGGCGGGAATTCCCCGTTTACGCAGTACATCCAGCCGCTTAACTCGCCGCCGGAAAATTCGTAAAGCTGGTTTATTCCCCTAACGTAAGCCGTACCCAGAGAATTTTCGTCCGCGCCCTGAATGTCAAAGGGTATCTCCAAATATTTAAGAGTTCTCACAAGGACGCTCAACGCCGTATCGTTTTCTTTAAGGGCGATTTTGCTCGGTTCCAGTATAAAGCCGTCCTTCGGTATATATTTTTCCTTGCGAAGCTCTTCGGGGAAAAGCTCCGGATGCTCCGCCGCCGAGGCGCACTCCACCGAAAGGACAATGTAATCCCCTTCCTTCCAAAAGGGGTCGTCTCCGCCGTAGAAATCCTTTGGGGCGACTATTTTGAAATGTACCGCCGCCGCCGCAATAATAACGGCAATCACTGTCAAAAAAGCTATGTTTTTTTTCACTTGCTTTTCTTCCTTTTAACAAGAAGATATACTATTCCGGCAATAGCCGCCGCGACTGCAAAGGACGCCGCCATAAAGGCGGGGGATTTTTCCGCCGATTCGCCGTCTTTGCCGGTCTTGGCGGCTTTTTCTTCCTTCGGCTCTGTTCCCGTATCCGTTTCGGTTTCCAGTTCGGGCAGTATCTGTTCGGTCTGCGTTTGTTCGGTCTGCGTTTGTTCGGTCTGCGTTTGTTCGGTCTGTGTTTGTTCGGGCTGTGTTTGCTCGGTCTGCGTTTGTTCGGTCTGTGTTTGTTCGTATTCGTCGGCGGTATTTACGGGAGAGTTAACCTCCCGCGGCGAAGCTTCCTTGGCAGACTCCGGCGTATTTTCCCGCTCCGCCTCGGGCGCCGCCGTTTTCTTTGCGGCGGCTTCCTCCTTTTCCGCTTTTGCCGATTTTTCAAGTCTGTCAAATCGGGCTTCCGCCAAAAGAGCCTGAGCGGTAGCTATAATATCCTCTCCGCCGCCGGAAACATGGGCGTAACCGCCGTCGGTGCGGTAACGTTCCAAATCCACCGAAGCGGCGTTTTCAAGGTCGCCTATGCTGCAAAAGGCCAGCTTTGCCTGAGCCGCGCTCTCGCAATTTTCAACGCCGTAGGATACATATCCTCCATCCTCTGTTTTCATGGCAATGAGAGCCGCCCAAGCAAGCTCACCGTAAGACCGAAAGCCTTCAACATTCCACAGCGCCCTGATTGCCATTGCCGTAATATCCGGATCGCTTTCCCCCTGTAGGGAAAAGCCCCCGTCGGCGTTCTGGCGCGACGCTATTTCACCGCATATGCCCTCCAAGGTAAGCTCTCCGTCAAATACCGCGCCGCACTCTTGGGCTGTAATAGCCGCCCATATAAGGCCGTTTATTCCCTGCCGCTTCAAATCAACAATCGGGTGGGTTACTCCGTCCTTTATCAGATTAACTCCGGCAAAATCGTACGGATCGCCGCCCAAGGCCTTCACCGTCAACGCGATACGGTGCCATTCGGTGGCCTTATTTTTGTCCAGTCCCCCTTGAGAAGCGTATTTTTCTTTAACGTAAGCCTCCAATCGGCTTAAATAGTCCCGACTGCCCTCCGTAACGCCCCAGGCGGCAGACGCGCAAGCCATCCAATCGGAAGCGCTTTCCCCGGGAGTGAGTCCGCTCAAAGGGTGCGCCGCGCATATGCCGCTTAAATCCGCGGCGAAAGCCGATACCGCCGTAACGCAAAGGGCGATAATCGCCGCGGCAATCCTTTTAATTCCTACGCAAAAGCTCATCTATTTCCTCCTGGGTTACGCCGGCCTTGTTGAGTACCTCCTCGCAGACGTCCCTGTCAAGTCTGCCGTTGGCTATGCCCTTTACCGCCTCGTCAAAATTCACCGCTTCGCAGTATGGCTCTTCGCAGTCGCCGAAGGCCTCTCCTCCCAAATCCATACCGTACGCAAGGGAAAATCTCAATGTAATAACATCGCCGTCGTGAATTTCGCATGAGGACATGGCGTATGAGGGCATTTCTCCGTTGACGAAATATATCCAGCCGGACATATTCGTAATATCGTACTCGCCTAAAATTCCTCCGCTCCACTCGTAGGGTTCATAATAGTCCACAAAAGCCTTCAGCCATTCCTCCAAGCTCGGATCTATTTGCGGCGAAAACCCCGCTCCGTCCAAGCTGCGAAGGTAAAACCCGTCATTGCCGGTTCCGTCATATTCGCAGTAAATCCCCGAAAGAGACAAGGTGCGTATAAGCACGGAGGCCGCCGTGTCCCCGGGCTGAATTTCAACCTTTGTAGGCTCCAAAATAAAGCCGCCGCCCATAACAAAAGCATCTGCGCTTATATAGACAAAGCCTTCTTCCTGCTCTCCGGATTCGTCGGCAATTGGGTCGGGAATAATTCCGACGCTTTTAATAAGCTTTGTAAATTTCGACAAAATATCCTCTTTGGTGTAGGCTGTGCCGCTGCCGTAGGTGTATTTTGAGGCAAAGGCCGTAATACAAAGCAGCGTCAGGCAAAGCAGCAGGGAAATTATTCTTCTTATCTTCCTCATAAATAAATCACTCCTGTAACAGGCTGTAAATTTTTGCGCCAAACAAAGGCGGGAAAGCTTTCTATTTTTATTTTATCCCCGTCGTTTTCCGGTTTCACGGGGGTAATTATTTTTTCGCCTTGGGGGCATATAAGCCAAAGCTCTTCCCCCCGAGCCGTCTCCGGATCGAGCATAATATAAGGCTTAAGAGCGAAAATATTTCCGGAATCGTTTTTATAGTAAATCCTCCCGTCCTCCGCGAAGGCCACCGGAGAAATACAGTACTGCGCCGACGACTCGTCGGGAGTGAAAATCTCCCTGACGGAGCCGTTTTCCAGAACGTACACCCCTCCCGGAAGGGAATTGCAGGTAAAAAACAGCCGTCCGTTTCTTGAAGCTATTCCTCCGTTGGGATAGCCGGGAACGGCGGTTCTGTCCTTAAGCTCCATTGTGTCCAAATCCACGGCGGCAATATAATTATCCTTGGTGCCGACATAGGCCGTATTCCCGTCCACCGCCGGAGACGCGCCGCAGCTTTCCCCCGCCTTTACCCTTTTAAGTCCGTCCGTTTCCGCTTTATAAATATATCCGGCTTTGGTAGAAAAAACGTACGAGTCCTTATACTTTACAATTTCGCTGCGTATATCGCCCTCAATGCCTTCAACGCGCGAAATAATATCTCCGCTTTCGGCGTTGACGGTATAAAGCGCCGCCCCGAAGGATTCTTCCCCTTCCTCCGCTCCGTCGTCGGAGCCGAAGGTGACAAGGCCGTCCTCGTAAAGAGCCTTTGCGCGGTAAAATCCTCCCGCTTTTGTAATGCTCCACAAAAGGCGGCAGCCGGATTTATCAGCCTCATAGCCGTAGAAGCTGCCGTTTTTTGTTTCGCTGACCCATGTGCCGAAAAATATTTTTCCGTCGGCATAAGTCACCTCGCAGTTGCACTGACCGCCCGGATCCTCCGTTTCCCACAAAAGTTCGAGGGTGCTTTCGTCAAAGGCCGCGACGCTGCCCTTTCCCACGGGGACAAATATCATTCCGTCCCCGAAGGACGGCGGCACTATGCCGTAGGTCGCGCTGTGCGACGTATCCTTGTCGGACACCGCGAGAATCTCGCCGGTAAAGCGGCTTAGCATTATAAGCCTTTTCCCCGCGAAGGTATAGACATAATCTCCCCTTACAAGCACAGCCGAAGGGGCGTTTTTATAATCGGAGCCTATTTTTTGCTTCCAGATAAGCTCCGCTCCGGTTTCGACTTGGGCCGCGAAGCACGTCTGCCCGAAAAGGAGCAGCGCAGCCATAACCGTTAAAGCCTTAGATAAAAATTTTATCTTCCGCATATTTTTTCATTTCTCCTATCAGCATTTCATTATATTCGAAATAAAAAATGCTCCGTTTGCCGTCTCTTTCAAAGGCGGCAAAGCACGCGTCCTTCGAGCGCGAAGATGTTCTGGCGTCAACGGTTTTTTGATATGTAGCCTTAAGAGCGTCGTTGTGCTTTTGGTCGTCCATTTTGGCGCAAACCTCCAGATTCTCCAAAAATACCGGCTCTCCCAAGGGGACGCGCTTCTGCTTAAAGTCAACCACCTCCGCCGTGAGCTTATCCCCCACAAGGCTACAGACGATTTCTTTTTTGACAATTTTGGTGATATAAACGGGGAACACCGCCAAAATTGCGCTTATTCCGCCCACCCACGCCATTTTTGCGATAATAAGCACCACTGCCGCGACGACAATCACCCACGCGGCAACAACTATGAACGTTTCTTTTGCCGACTTTGCCTTCGGGAATACAAATTCCTTGCCTTTTTCAAACATAACCTTTATCTCCTTTTTTACGGCGGCGGATAATTTAAACGCCGTTTAATTTCTGACCTGACCTGTGCCGAGAATTACATATTTTGAGGTTGTAAGCTCCTTTAAGCCGACAGGCCCCCGGGCGTGAAGCTTCTGGGTAGAAATGCCTATCTCCGCGCCGAAGCCGAATTCTCCCCCGTCGGTAAAACGAGTGGAAGCGTTCACGTAAACCGCCGCGCTGTCGATTTCATTTTGAAATCGGCGGGCGTTGGTATAGCTTTCCGTAACTATTGCCTCGCTGTGACCGGTGGAATGTTCATTTATAAATTCAACGGCTTCGTCTATGCCGCTTACAACCTTTACGGAAAGAATATAATCCAAAAATTCCGTGTAATAATCCTCAGGGGCTGCCGCGACAACGCTGCTGCCAAGTATCTCGCGCGTTCTCTCGTCTCCCCGAAGCTCCACGTTATATTTATCGAGCCTCTCCTTTGCCATCGGGAGGAATTTTTCCGCCACGCTTTCCGCCACAAGAAGGCTTTCGGCGGCATTGCACACCGACGGGCGGCTACATTTCGCGTTTTCGATTATTTTGGCGCCCATTTCCAAATCCGCGAAGTCATCAATATAAACGTGGCAATTGCCCACGCCGGTTTGAATAACGGGAACCGTGGAATTTTCCGTAACGGAGCGTATCAGTCCGGCTCCGCCCCGGGGAATGAGAACATCAATGTATTTGTTCATTTTCATGAGCTTGCCGGCGGTTTCTCTGTCAGTGTCGCCGACAAAGCATATAACATCCCTCGGCAAACCGGCCTTTTCCGCCGCGCGGCGCATTGCCTCGGCAATTGCCCTGTTGGAGTTAAGGGCGTCGCTGCCGCCTTTAAGCACGCACACATTGCCGGATTTCAGGCACAAAGCCGCGGCATCCGCCGTAACATTGGGCCGCGCCTCATAGATTACGCCTATTACGCCCAATGGTACCCTCTTTTTCGCTATATACATACCCTTCGGATTATTTACGACCTCATCAAAGCCTCCGGTTGGGTCCGGCAAAGCCGCCACCTTGCGGACGGCGTCCGCCATTGCCGCTATACGTTCGCGGGAAAGAATAAGCCGGTCTATTATTGCTTCCCGAACGCCGCTATTACGGGCATTTTCAACGTCAATCGCGTTTTTTTCAAGTATAACGTCCGCGTTCCGCTCTATGGCAAGGGCAATTTCGGAAAGAGCCTTGTTTTTTACTTCGGTACCCGCTGTAAGCATAAACTTTGAGGCGCGTTTTGCCGCCTCGCAGATTTCAACCAAATTAAGCATTTCCCACACCTTCCGTCAAAATTTTTCGTGTATCCCGGTCTAAGACCCGCCTCGGCTTAATCGGCCGTAAGCCCCCGTTTTCCGGCAAAAAGCGTTCCTACGGGCTTGCCATCTATTATATCGTAAAGCCTTTCGGGATAAGCCCCGTTGGTGATAACCATATCTATGCCGTTTTCCGTCGCGATTTTCGCCGCTTCGATTTTGGTGTGCATACCGCCGGTTCCCCGACTGCTGCCGGCGCCGCCGGCGACAGCAATTATGTCGTCGGTTATTTCGTCCACGCGGGATATTATCTCCGCGTTTTTGTCTTTGCGGGGATTTCCGGTATAAAGTCCGTCAATGTCGCTTAAAAGCACCAGCAGGTCTGCTTCGCAAAGGACAGCCACCACGGCGCTTAAGGTGTCGTTGTCGCCGAAGCCGTGCGCCCCTTGAATTTCACTGCTGGAAACGGAGTCGTTTTCGTTTACAATGGGAATCGCGTTCTGGGCGAGAAGGGCAAGGAACGTGCTTTTAAGGCTTTCTTCCCTTTCGCCGTTATCCACATCCTCACGGGTGAGGAGTATCTGCGCCACAATTTTATTGTACTCGGCAAACATTTTGTCGTAAAGGTGCATAAGTCTGCACTGGCCTACGGCGGCGGCCGCCTGCTTAAGCCGAAGCTCCGCCGGACGGTACGGCATTTTAAGCCTTGACACTCCCACGCCTATAGCTCCCGAGGACACCAGCACGACCTGCGCGCCGCTGTTTTTTATATCGCTTAAAACAGCCGCAAGCCGCTCCATATTTCTCAAATGAAGCTCGCCGTTGTCGTATGTAAGGGTTGACGTTCCGACCTTGAACACTATTCTTTTGTATCTTTGACGCATAATTTTCACCCTCCCGCGCTTCTTTAATTTTAGCATATTTAATCCGTTTAGTCAATAGTTTTCCGCAGATATCGCGGGGCCTGCGAAAAAAATCCGGCGCCTATTGACACAAATTTAAAAATACGATATAATAAGGTTACGGGATATGAAGCCGTGAATTTTGCCGCCGCGTTAAGCTTAGGGCGGTTTTTGGGGATTGACGCAATTATTCCAAAATTAAACAATTGTTTACAAATAGAACAAATACTTTAAATATTATGCTGTTATTATAACCTATGCGCGGATGTCCCGCGCCTCGTGCCGCAATGCGCTACGCCGCTTCGCGATTGTTCCGATTTAAACAATAAATTTTGATTTCCTAATAGATTTTTATAACCTAAGCGCAGATGTCCCCCGCCTCTAAGGCGGCGGGTTCCATTT
>CAZKBV010000042.1:0-13354 GCA_964551215.1 uncultured Oscillospiraceae bacterium
TTATTATACCATAATTACACTTATGATGTCAATGAAAAGTTTTATCTGTTCACATCGGCGGTTAAATTTCCCCGATAAGCCTAATCGCCGCGTTTTACATCGGCGGATTTGTTGTTTTGCTTGAAACGAGCCTCAGTCCTCGAAAAAAACCGTGCCGTGCGCCCATGCGTAAGGCTCCTCAAGGAAAAAAACACCCTATAAAAAACACCTTATCAAGAAAAAAGGTTGACTCTTTTGCACTTTTGGTGTATAATTACTTATATGAATGATTTAGTTATACTGTAAGGAGAAAAGTCAATGGAAAAAGATACGGAAAATGAAATAGACCTTAAGGTTATAATGTCCATTATTATAAAAAGAAGCCCCCTTATCGGCGCTCTTGCCATAATTTTCGGAATTGCCGCTTTTATAATAAGCAATTATTTCCTCACTCCCATTTACTCGGCCAACATAAAGGTATACGTAAACAATCAGCAGGGAGTTTCGGAATCGTCCAAGGTTCAGCAGATAGACATGAATACCTCCATAACCCTTGTAAACAGCTACATTGCCATGCTGAAAACCGACAAGGTGCTGGACGAGGTTGCCATGAACTGCGGCCTTAATTACAGCTCGGCGGCCATAGGCTCCATGATAAGCGCCCAGATTGTGGACGAGGAAGCCCCCATGTTTATGGTGGTGGTCCGTTCCGCCGTGCCGGAACATTCCCAGACCATAGCCAACACAATTGCCGATGTGGCTCCCGCTGTAATACAGGAAGCCGTAAAGGGCAGCAGCGCAACGGTTATCGACAGAGCAAAGCTCCCAAGCAATCCTGTGTTCCCCGATGTTAAAAAATATACGCTTGTGGGATTTTTGCTTGGCATTGCCGTGGGAATCGCCGCAGTGCTTATTGCGGAGGAGCTTGACGTAAGAATAAAAAGCAGCGATTATCTTTCCAAAAACTACGAATTTCCCGTGCTGGGAATAATCCCGAAGATTTCGTCGGCTGAGGAAAAAAGATAGGAGAGTTCATATGAAGCTTTTCGGAAAAAAGAGAATACAGGAGGACCGCCCCGAGGATAATCGCCGGAAAATAATCAACGGGGAAACAAGCTTTTCCGTCAAGGAGGCCTATAAGGTTCTCAGAACGAACGTAATGTTTTCCATACCTAAGAAAAACTGCAAAAGGATTATCGTCACAAGCTCCGTTGCCGGTGACGGAAAAAGCACAAACTCCGTCAATCTGGCGATTACCATAGCGGAAACCGGCGCAAAGGTAATTATAATAGACTGCGACCTGCGCCGCCCAAACATAGCGAATCTGCTTTCGCTTAACCGTGGCAAGGGGCTGAGCAATATCCTCGCGGGCTACAACAGCTTTGAGGAAGCGGTCGCGAGGGACGTCAGAAAAAATCTGGATGTTCTTACCGCGGGGGAGATTCCCCCCAATCCCACCGAGCTTCTGGGCAGCGACGAATTTTCCGGCCTGCTGGACAAGCTCTCGGAAAAATACGAGTACATTATTCTTGACACCTCTCCGGTAAATCTCGTTACGGATACGGCTCTTATTTCTTCTTTGGTGGACGGCATTGTTCTTGTGGTGCGCAACGGACAAACCCAAAAGGACGATGTGGCTTCGGCGGTAAAGTCCCTTAAATTTGTGGGGGCGAAAATTCTCGGCTTTGTATTTAACGACGCCGACAACGCCGGAAAAAAGCTTTACGGCAACTACGAAACCGCCAACTGTTAAGCTCATGGTATGGCGCATCTCATATCAATTTACGCCCTTTTGATAGGGTGAATTTTACATACGCTTTCAATTAATGGGGCGGCGAGGGGAAGTTTTTATGAACGATATGCACACTCATATTCTTCCGGCTATAGACGACGGAAGCAAAAACTCAAAAATGTCCGTGGATATGATAAAGGCTTTGGCGGCGGAGGGCGTGGAAAAAATTGTGCTTACCCCGCATTTTTACCCTTCCGAAAACAGCGTGGAACAGTTTCTTAAAAGGCGGGCGGTTTCGCTGGAGCATTTAAAAAGAGCCGCCGAAGGGGAAAGCCTCGGAGCGGAAATCTACATAGGCGCGGAAGTGTTTTATATGGATTCTCTCGACAAGGCCGAGGGCTTTGAGCGTCTTGCGATAGACGGAACGAGCTATATGCTTTTGGAAATGCCCTTCGACACATGGAGCGACAGAACTCTTGAAACCGTCTACCGCATAATAAGCTGCGGAATAACCCCCATAATAGTCCACTTTGAGCGGTTTATCCCCTTCCAGAAGGATATGAGCGGGTTTTACGAGCTGCGTAACATGGGGTGTATTTTACAGATGAACGCCGCGTATTTCACCGGATTTTTCAACCGCCGTAGGGCGTTTAAATTTTTTGGCGAGGGGCTATGTAAGCTTATCGGCAGCGATTGTCACAATCTTGACAGCCGCCCCCCGAAGCTGAAGTTCGCTTATGACGCGATACGCTCTCGTTTCGGAGAAGCTATGGCAAACGACATAGACGTCTGCGGAAACAGTATTTTGAAAACCGCCGTCAAAGCTATATAACCGAATTGTTTGCCGGAGGGATAAATTTAATATTTTCGACCGGCGGCAAAGTAAAAACGTTTTAAAGTATAATCGGGTGCAAATTCGTAAATTTGCACCCGATTATTGATTATCTATAGGTTATATCTGCACGGCGCTGACCTTGCCGTCAATGCTGAGCAAAACGCACTGAGTCGCGGTATCCGCCGTGCGCTTTGCCGGAGCGTCGATTATCAATGCCGAATTTTTATTGTTTTTTACAGAACACATCTTGATGGGACACTCCACATATATGCCGTATTTCTCGGCTGTTTCCGTAAGATATTCGTACTGTTCTTCGGGCTTTGAGGCCAAAGAAAGAAATTTCTCGTTTTCCGCCTTGCTGAAGCTTTCAAGAGCCAATTCCAAGGCTTTGTCCGTCCAAAGATTGGTAAAATATTCCATTACGCTTTCGGGATTATTTTCTATATCCGCTCCGAGAAGCTCCCCGTCGGTAACTATAGTCTGAGGCAAAGCTCTGCCGAAGAAATCTTCCACCTGCTTTTGGTACAGGCCTTCGGCGGCGGAATAATTTTCCGTAATTACGGCGGTTTTTATTTCATCGCACCAATACACTCGGCTTCCTAACCCCTGAGCTATAAACCTTAACGGCACAAATGTGCGGTCATCCTTTATGTAAGGAGCGGCGTCCAGCATGGCGGGAGAGACGCTTCCGTTCTTTGTCACGGTCGCCGAAAGACTGCCTATGGCCAAATCCGTTTCAATGCCGTCTTTTTTCAGCTTTATCCCCATGGTTTTCTGATTCCATTCAACCTCCGCCCCCATCTGTTCGGCAATTGCCCGAAGAGGGACGAAGGTGCGGTCGTCCACAATTTCCGCTTCGGCGTCGGAAACCAGTATTTCCCCGTTCACAACCACCTCAACATCGGTTTTGGCATAAGCGCTTACCGACGCCGCCGTCAGCGAAAATATAACCGTCAGCACGGCCGCAAGCCTTTTCATAAATACCACCCTTTCTTTGTTTTTACGCCGTAAGCTCCGCGAATTTGCGCCATAGTCTATGCGCCCGATACGTAGGTATCCGCCCCGCCTTATTAAATTTACATCAAAAGCTCGTTTAGATATGCCTCGGATTCTTCTTCGCAAGAGAAGAACACCGTACTCTTATGGCTTATGACGGTTACCGAGCCGACCTCGGTAACATACTTTCCGACAGCTCTTGCAAGAGTTGTCGCGGGAACAAATTCCGTTTCGTCCCTTTCAACAATCTTATCCGCCGTAATAACCGCGGTTCGGCTTACATTGCTTATCGTGTATCCGCTGTCTGTCTGCTCCACATCAAAGCCCATAAGATCCGCCGTCTGCCAAAGGGGAACATAGAGAACTCCGTTTTCGTCATTGTAGGCCGCCTCGCCCTCTATAACTTGGCCGCCGGCATAGTATTTGCCGCCGTTTATCGCCACGGAATTCCAAAGCTTTCTCGCAAGATAGGGCGCGTTTTGCCTAGTCACTCCGCCGACCCAGCGGCTTGCTTCACAGCCCGCAAGGAGAAACGCGCCGTAACCGAACGGCTGGTCTGTGCTCTGAGCAGTAGCCTGAGTCGCGTTTGAGCCTATAGGCTGGCAGTAGCCGACCTTACCGCTTTCCTGAAGGGCAACCTCGGAAAGGTACTTCCAGCCTCTGAGCGCCGGTTCAAGATAGGTTTGCTCGCTCAAAACACCGCTGTTAAGTCCCCAGAAAAGACCGTAGGTAAAGAAGGCCGTGCCGCTGGTTTCGTAGCCCTCGCTGTTGCCGTTGCTGCCCTTGGGATAATCCTGAAGCATAGACTGCGTCCAGTAGCCTCTGCCGTCGGAATCCACCATCTGGCAGTCGATTATCGCCTTGGCCATCTCCGTATAAATTTGAAGGAAGAAGCCGTAGTTTTCATAGTCCGTGGGAAGGTCGTTAAGTATCTTCGCAAGACCCGCGAATACCCAACCGTTGCCTCTTGCCCAGAAGTTCTTTTCGTCCTCATGGCCGGAATTGGGGTTAAGAGGATAAACGTACCCGGCGTCGCGGAAGAACAGGTGCTTATAGTCATTGGGGTCGGAATAGTAAGAGCCGCTGTTTTTATAAGTATACGCGGACGTCGTGTAGCCGTCGGCGTCTGTGGGAATACCCAGCTCGCCGTCATACATCAGCTCCGCCGAGAAGCGGTAATATTTATACAGAGCGTCCAGATAAGCCTCGTTCCCCGTGGTGAGGTACATTTTTGTCATTACCGGCGTTACCATGTAAAGGGCGTCCGCCCACCACCAAAAGTCATCGTTGCTCTTTGTAATCTGATAGCTCATAACCTCAAATGTTCTTTCGGTTTTTTTGCTTTCCGGGTCAAGAAGATTAAGGTCAAGGTAGCTTTGGAAGCAAATCTGCCAGTCGCCGAAAAGAACCGCGTTGCTGCCCTGACTTTGGTTATAGCCCCATGTCCAAGAGGAGGGATCTCCGCTGTAGGTGTTGCCGCTGTAGCCGTTGCTTTCGGCCCAGTTGGCGGAATACTGCTTATATTCCTCATTGCCGAAGGTAAAGTAGGCTTCCATGTTGCCGGTATGGTACGCGGCTGTGTCCCAGAAGGCGGGATGGATGTTGTTGACCCAATCGCTGTAGCCCCATGTACTCTGGCGGTAGTTGTTTGCCCGTTCCACATTTTCCCTTACGGTTTCGTACTGAGGAATAAGAGCCTTTACCTCCTCGCTGTAGCGTTCCGGATCGGGAAGCTCCGCCGCGGAAATTGCCGCCGCGAGGGGACGAAGGTTAGTGCTGTCCCAAAGATAAACGCTGATATTTTCGCCGTTTTCCCTGTCATATGAAACGCTTTCGGCGATTTCGGTTCTGCCTGTCATCTTTTCGGAAAGCTCCGCAACCTTCGTTTTAAAATCAATAACCTTGCCCTCATTGTCGTATTTAACAATAATCACTCTGGCTCCGGCGGCGTTTTCAGCGGTATTCGCGGCGGCGGCGTCAACGCTGAGGGTGTATTCCTCGGCATTTTCTCCGCTGAGGGACGCCGAAGCAAAGCCGCTTACGCCTTCATTGAACGTTCCGCTGATAACCACTGTGTGTACAGGCTCGGTAACGGCGATTGTTTCCGCCGACGCGGACGTATCGGTAAGCTGGGGGTAGTATCCCAGCATATCCTTAGTTTCATAGGACTGATTTACGCGGACAAGCTCTTCAATGCTGTCGCATACAATTTCTCCGTCGGCCATATATTCATAAACAATTCGGCCCGCGTAGCCCAAAAGCATACCGTTTTGACTGTAATATCTGCCGTAGGCCTTTACCGTAGCGGGAACGGACATACCCTCCGCGTCTCCGTAAATCTCGTAAACGCCCAAATCACTAAAGGCGGAGGCGTTAAATTCGACAGGAATGAATACCTCCGTACCGGCTATGTTTGCCTTCACAGTGGAAGGCATTTCCGGCTTTTCGTCAAAGTATGTGCTTACGGTAATATTCTCAAAGGAAATATCCGAGGTTTCTTCCATTTCAAAGGTGAGGGTGCAGTTATTCTCATCCACCTTATCAATGGTATTGCTGCCGCTCTTGTATACGTAGGCTTTGCCTTCCTCCACAAGGGCCTTGCGGCAATTTTCATAGACAAAGCTTGAATTTTTGGGCGCGGCTACGGTTTCGGTAAGTATAATTTTATCGCCGCAGACATAATTCACCGTTACGCTTTGCCCCTCAACATCATATTCCATTGTCGGCGGATTCTCGCCCGCTTCCCTGGAATTGCAATATGTCGCGCAGGTGTCGCAGATAACGCAGAAATTATATTCGCTTAAATCCCTGTTCCGATTTACGTAGTCGGTAATGTCAAACTCAAGCCATTCCTCCGCCGCGTTTGAAGGAAGGGACGCCTTGGCAACCGTTTCGGTATTCGAGGTGTATTCATCGGAATTGTTCCATGTTATCGTATATTCGTCCCAATCCGCTTCTTCGGGATCCAAGGCCAAAAGAGTGTATGTTACATCGGCGTTATTGTCGATGTACTGAACAAAGGTCTTAAGCTTTACGCTTAGGGGATTTATTTCGCCGCTGCCGGGGAAGCGCAGAAATACCATTCTGTCATATCCGGCCGCCGATACGCCTCCGCCCGTGGAGGTGATTTTCAGGCCTGTTTCGCCGCCGTAATTTCCGTATCCGCCGCTTTCCGTTGAAATGTACGCGTCCGCGACGGCTGTAATATCGGTTTTTGAAATAAGGTACACATAAACCGTTGTTTTAACCTTTTCGTCGGGGCAGTTTTCAAAATATCCGTCAACCTCAAAAACCGCGCCCTCCGTCATTTCTTCGGCCGTATAATTCCAGTTCCATATAACGGGCTCGCTGGCGGGAATATCCTCTACGGCGGAAAGGGTTACATCCACGGCTTCGGGAAGCTGGGGAAGGGAGCCTACATTCGTGTATATACTTTCGGGGATGTTCGGCTGTGTAATCGCGTAAACCACAACGCTACCTTCGACTGTCACTTCTTCGTCGTCCGCCAAAGCCGTACCTGTTACGCTGTACTCGCCCTTAGCGTCAAACCGCTTTTCCGGCTCATCCCACGTAACAGTAATATTTTCTTCGTCGCCGGTGTTGAACCTTACAACAGCGGTTTCGGGAAGCTTAACGGGAACTCCCACATACGTGGAAACGGCATCGCTTTGGGCGGAAAGAACCGTCTTAATAACATACACCGCGTTTACGCTGCAGTCGGAGGAGTTTACCGAATCTATACTCAGTTGGGAAAGGGTTTTGGAAAGGTGGTATGTTTTTCCCTCGTACTCCGCAGTCTCCGGCGCGGCATAGGTATAGGAGGAATTTTCCCCTACGGAAACCGTTTTTTCCTCTATAACCGTTCCGTCCTCAAGAGAATGGGTTATGTTTACGTCAATTTTGATTTCGGGATTCGTAACGGCATAAAGCTCCGAAACCTCGTCGGCGGATAAGGCTCTGTCGTATATGCGCACTTCGTCAATGCCGCCTTTAAAATCAGGGTTAGACTCTTTCGCGGTGGAATTCCACCACTGAGTTCTGCCTATATAATTGCCGCTGTCGCCGGAAGGGGCGGAAAGATCCCCTATTGAGCGGGTAAATTTATTGTCCTTCATTACCTCCTCACCGTTTATGTAAACCGTCGCCGTGGAATCCTCTTTGGTATAGGTAACGGTGAGAAGGCCCCATTTATCCTTAAAGCTGTCGGTAGTTACGTATATATAGCTGTTCGAGTCATCGGCGCCGGTTCCGATTCCTCTGTCTTGGAAGCGCAGTTCTTCGGTGTCGGATACATACCGAACAAAAATGCTGTCTGTAGTGCTTGAGCCAAAGTCAAAGAACCGCTGCATATCTTCATGGTAATAGTAGTAGTCGCTTGTGGCGTTTACCCACATTGACACAGTATAGTCCGTCATGGAGGTAAAAGCGTCGTCCGGCAGTCTCACAGCCGCTCCGTCGGCACGGCTGTCGGGCTTGCCGGGGAAAACGCCGTACTTGTTTCCGGAGCTTGTGGACTCGACGGAAATTTTTCTTTGGCGGTTGCCCCAGTCCGAGTTATTTAAAACCGTGGCGTCTTTTCCGCTGCCGCTGTCATCGGTTATTACGGAAGGGTTCGCTTCGTCATTTTCAAAGGAATAGTAAATGGCAAGGCCGTTTTCAAGGGTGCTTTCGGCATTTTTGACAGTGACCGAAGCGAGGGCGATACGCCCGTAGCTTTCCGTCATGGCTTCCGAAGTAAAAGCCTCGCCGGTTACGGTAAAGCTGTTTTCTTTTTCATAAAGGGATGAGTCGATTTCGTCCCACTTAACGAACACGGCGCCCTCTGTCGCGTCGTCAAAGGTTACGTTAATCGTTTCGGGAAGAATCGGAGCTTCCCCTATGTTGGTCTTTACGGAAGCTTTAACATCCGAGGTTATAACCTTAAGGCTGTCCTGTTTGAAGGTTTCGTTGTAAAGAAGCTCAACATTCTCCGTTTCAAAGAACCGGTTATATATGCGCACTTCGTCCATATACCCTTTAAAATCGGGGTTGTCTTTGAAAGCTGACTGATCGTTAATCCACTGAGTTCTTCCGAGGAAGAGGCCGTAGTTATCCTCAGCCGAGCCTAAATCACCTATGCTGCGGGTAAATATTTTGCTGCTCATAACCTCTTCTCCGTTTATATAAACGGAGAGCCACGAGTTGCTTGCTCTGTAGGAAACCGTCACCATGCTCCACTTGTCGTTAAGCTGAACCGTATCAGCAATATATCCTTCACCGGCGCTATCAACAATTCCCCTGTCCTGAAAGAATAGATTGCCCTCGGAAGGGGTATAGCGCAGGAATATGCTGTCGTAAAGGCTTGCGCCAAAATCGAAAAATCTGGTGGGCTTATCCGCGTAATAATAGGAGGAATCGGGCTTTACCCACATGGAAACGGTATAATCCCCGTCAATTTTATCCTTCAGTTCTTCGGGAATTTTGATTGCCGCTCCCTTTATGTCCATTCCCCAGTTGCCCATTGTCATCCTGCTGTAGCCGGGGAAGCTCGCAACGCCCCCCGTAACGGAAAGCTTGTTTTCCATGCCGAACTCTGTTGTATTCAGCACCTCACCGTTCAGGCCGTTACCGGCGGTATCCTTAATTTCCGTAGGATTTGAGCTGTCGCTGTCAAAAGTATAGTGCAGCACAAGCCCGGCGTCAACGTCATACGCCGCCACGGACATATAAGGCACAACAGACAGCGCCATAACCGCCGCCAGCACAAGTGACCAAAGCCGTTTGTTTTTCATCTCTGCTCCTCTTTTCTTTTTACATTATTAATTACATTACACTATTAATTACATTATCAGCTATATTATAATTTTACCATATAGTTCACAAAATTACAACATTTTTTTGTGTTAATTTCTTGTTAACTTTTGCGTTTTGCCGTGATTTCGTCAATATCTATACGCCATACTGCCGTGCGGCGCAGACTGCGGCTTACGGCGTCGTCAAAATTTCGCATATTTGACGGGGTGAGCTTTTGACATAAAAGCCTGAGAGCATGAATCTTTTCTTCGTCGCCGGACACCTCCCGTGCCTCTCCTCTTACGACCGCGCTTTCAAAATAGGTTGTGAATTCGTCCTTCGCGGCCTTAACGTTTCCGGCAAAAAATACGCACACTTTCGGATTTTTCCGCAGGCTGTCAATTTTCTTGCCGTCCCTTGCGCAGTGAAAATACAGCTTTTCCCCGTCCCTCACAAGGCTTAACGCTACGGCATAGGGCTGTCCGTTTTCGTCTGTCATGGCGGCAACGCCGTATTCGCAGCCGTCAATAACACTACAGCCGAAATTTTCGTCCATTTCTCTGTCTTTACGCCTCATACTTCTTCCCTCCGAATATGTCATTAGCTATATTTACGCTGGCGAGAGCGTCAACGGCGTAAAAATCCGCCCCGATTTCCATAGCGTAGCTTTCGGTTAGCACCGCTCCGCCAACCATTATTTTACAGTCCGCCCCGCTTTCACGGACGGCGGCAATTGTTTTTTCCATATTCGCAACGGTAGTCGTCATAAGCGCGCTGAGTCCAAGAAGGGGAGTTTTCGTCTCGTTCACGGCCTCCACGACCCTTTCGATGTCCACGTCCCGTCCCAAATCTATAACGTTATAGCCGTAGTTTTGCAAAAGAAGCTTGACTATATTTTTGCCTATGTCGTGGATATCCCCCTTAACGGTAGCCAAAACAATATCGCCCCTGTTTCCGCCGCCCTTTTCGGCAGTCTCCTTCACAGCGTCAAAGGCGCGCTTTGCGCTGTCGGCTCCGCTCATAAGCTGGGGAAGAAACAGCCGTCCCTTCTCAAAGCCGTCCCCAACGGTGTTAAGGGCCGGTATAACATGATTGTTTATAAGCTCTATGGAGGGCATTGTTTTGAGCATTTCCTTTGCCTTTAAATAGGAACGCTCCCGCTGTCCGCTTTCGATGAGCTTTTCAAGGGAAAGCTCCGCCCTTGCCGAGGTTTCCCGCTCCGCCGAGCTTTGGCTTTCGATATATTCTCCGCAGCCCTTATCCTCTCCCCGAAGCATTTTTTCCGTTTGGGGAGAATATTTCGCGTTGCGCGCCATCGGGTTATATATCGCGCAGTCCAGTCCGGCTTCAAGGGCCATATTCAAAAACGCGCAGTTAACGCCGGGCCGTCCCGGCAGGCCGAACGATACGTTTGACACTCCCAAAACGGTTTTTACGCCCAGCTTTTCCTTTATAAGCCTTAAAGCCTCGGCGGTTTTTACCGCCGCCATGTCGTCGGTGGCCACCGTCATTGTGAGAGCGTCAATAATTATATCCTTGGGCTTTATGCCGTAATCCGCCGCCCTATTCACTATTTTTTCGGCTATTGCCAGCCTTTCGGCGGGGGAATCGGGAATCCCCTTTTCGTCCAGCGTAAGCCCTACCACAACGCCGCCGTACTTTTTTACGAGAGGGAACACGGCGGACATTGTTTCCTCCTTGCCGTTTACGGAATTTACAAGGGGCTTGCCGTTATAGATTCTCATTGCCGCCTCCAGCACCTCCGGCGAGGAGCTGTCTATCTGAAGCGGAAGGTCGCACACCTCCTGAATTTTAGGCAAAATTAGCGCCATAATTTCCTTTTCGTCAATGTCCGGCAGCCCTACATTTACATCCAGAGCGTCCGCTCCGGCGTCGGCCTGAGCCGAGGCTTCTCCCAAAATATAATCGAAGTCCCTGTTTTTTAAAGCCTCCTTGAATTTTTTCTTTCCGGTGGGATTTATGCGTTCCCCGATAATAAGGGGGCGCTTTCCGATTTCAAGGGCGTGGGAATAAGAGGCGCATACGCACAGATTCTTTTCCTTCGGCGGATTAAAGGGTATATTTTTGCACTTTTCCACGGCGTTTTTTATATGCTCCGGCGTAGTTCCGCAGCAGCCGCCGATGTATTTTACGCCCTCACGGGCGAAAAGGGCGGCGTATTCCCCAAATTCCTCCGCCGTAACGTCGTATACCGTTTCGCCGTTGACAACGGAGGGCAGTCCGGCGTTGGGCTGTACTATAAGAGGGACGGAGCATACTCTTGCCAGCCGCTTCACCAGCGGCAGTATCTGCTTAGGCCCAAGGCCGCAGTTTATTCCCAGCGCGTCCACTCCCAGCCCTTCCAGCACAGCCGCCATACATTCCGGATCCGCTCCGGTAAGGGCTTTTCCTTCCTTGTCAAAGGTCATTGTGGCAAATACGGGCAGGTCGCAGGCTTCCTTCGCGCCCAGAACCGCGGCCTTTATTTCCAAAATATCGCTCATAGTTTCTATAAGTATCAAATCCGCTCCGGCGGCGGCGCCGATTTTTGCCAGCCTGTAAAAGGAATCGCGGGCGTCTTCAAAGGCTAATTCGCCCATAGGCGCAAGGAGCATCCCCGTAGGCCCCATATCAAGGGCGGTTATTCCTCCGGCGGATTTAGCGTTTTCAATTGCCGCCCTTACGATTTCCTCCAGCGAATAGGAGCTTTTAAGCTTAAGGGGGTTGGCTCCGAAGGTGTTAGTGATGATTATATCCGCTCCGCTGCGGCGGTACGCCTTATGAATACCTCGTATAAGCTCAGGATTTGTTATATTCAGCTCGTCCGGCACGGCTCCCGTCCCCATGCCTCCGCTTTGGAGCATGGTTCCCATACCGCCGTCAAAAAAATACCGCCTGTTTTCCAGCATTGCCACCATTCCTTTGTGCTTTGTTAATAATTATTATATACCGATTTCAATAGAAAGTCAAATATTAAAACAGGTTTTAAAAAATATGTTGCAATTAGTGAAAATAAATAGTATAATAATTCATATCACAGTTGCGGCGAAAGGGTGGTTCAATTGTACATAACCGATATATTCAAGGAAAAAAAGCTGACGGTTTCCTTTGAGATATTTCCGCCAAAGAAAACGGAAATGTTCGAAGGCGTTCGTCATGTGGCGGAGGAGCTTTCACGCTTAGGCCCCGACTTCATGAGCGTAACATACGGCGCGGGCGGCGGCACGAGCGAGTACACCGCCGGAATTTCCGCCGAAATACAGGATAAATATTCCATAACCGCCCTCAGTCATCTCACGTGCGTGTCCTCCACAAAGGCGGGAATCGAAAACGAAATAGAAAAGCTGAAAGCCAAAGGAATAAAAAACGTACTCGCAATGCGGGGGGACATCCCCGAAGGGGTGACGGATTTTCCCAACCCCAAGCATTACAAATACGCCTATGAGCTTATTTCCCAGCTTAAAGAAAAGGGCGGCTTCTGTATCGGCGGAGCCTGTTATCCCGAAGGACACACGGAATGTCCCGACAAGGAAGCGGATCTTATCCACCTAAAAAACAAGGTTGACGCCGGATGCGACTTTCTTATAAGCCAGCTTTTCTTCGACAACAATATGTACTATGATTTTCTGGACCGGTGCGCCGCCAAAAACATAAACGTTCCCATTCACGCCGGAATAATGCCCGTCCAAAGCGCGAGCCAAATAAAGCGTATGTGCGCCATGTCCGGAGCGACTTTGCCGCCCAAGTTCGTGCGCATGATTGAAAAATACGCCGACAACCCCGAAGCCATAAAGCAGGCCGGAATCGCCTACGCCACGTCCCAGATTATCGACCTTATTTCCTCCAATGTGGACGGAGTGCATATTTACACCATGAATAAGCCCGCCGTCGCCGAGGAAATAATGCGCAATATTTCTTTGCTTCGGTAAAAACGCGAAAACTCTTGAATCCATGCCTTTTTAAAGCCGGATTCAAGAGTTTTTTCAGCTTTAAATCGGAGCAACGCTCCATCAAGCTTGCTTGAAATGGAGCTTGCGAAC
>CAZKBV010000043.1:0-13233 GCA_964551215.1 uncultured Oscillospiraceae bacterium
GCAACATAATTTATAGTTATCCTACATTTTTCGACCAACCTTATTTTACCATATTTTTCAGCAAATGTCAACAAAAAATATCCAATTTTATGTGCTTTTATTGATACCTTCTCAAATTTAATATTTCTCCAACACCTCGACAATTTTTGTCATCAGGTGTATAATCATTTGTACAATTAAGCTAAGGAGGCTCTAATTACTATGGATTTACAAAAAGAAGTGGACAGCTATCTGCTATACTGTGAAAAGCAGAAAAAGCTAAGTCATTATACAATCAAAGCATATAAAATTGACTTGTATCAATTTTTATCCGAACAAAATGACATTACACGCAATTGCATTACAGATTATGTCAGTTCTCTGCATGACAAATTCAAGCCCAAAACCGCCAAACGCAAAATCGCATCTCTTAAAGCTTTTATGCGCTATTTATACTGTACGGATATAATCCCGCTCAATCCCTTTGATAAAATAGATACGAGCTTCAAGGAACCCCAAATGCTGCCCCGGACAATACCTTCAAGCATTCTTAAAAACATTCTTGTTGCTTCGTATTCAAACATCGGTAATGCAAAATCAGATTATGCTAAAATGGCTTCCATTCGTGACACTGCCGTGATTGAACTGCTTTTTGCCACAGGAGCCAGAATTTCCGAAATATGCTCTTTAAAAGTAGAAAGCGTAAATTTATCCGAACATACCGTTTTGATTTTTGGAAAGGGTTCAAAAGAGCGTATCATAAATATCGAAAACTATGATGTTTTAAAAATTTTAGAGAGATATAAAGACACATATTTATCATACCTCCAACCGGGAGGTTTTTTCTTCCTGAACAACCGCCGCAATCGGCTGTCCGAACAGTCCGTTCGGTTTATGATTAAGCGTCTGGAAAAGCAGGTGGATTCAAAAATACATATTACGCCTCATATGTTCCGTCATTCGGTAGCAACAATGCTTTTAGAGGAAGATGTTGACATTCGCTATATTCAAAAAATTCTGGGTCACAGTTCAATTACCACTACTCAAATTTATACCCATGTAACCTCAACAAAGCAGAAAGAAATTATCAGAACGAAGCATCCGCGAAACAAGCTTTTAGCGGAATAGTCTATTGCAAAAGAAAAGCGCTCTATTCAATGAAGATAGAGCACCTTTTTTCCTCATTAATGGGATAATTCCGTTTACTGACAGTCTATAGCCCTTGATTTTACGGTGTTTTTTGATATGTTCTATAGGGCGAATCGCTCAGCCGAAGTGCCGCCGGACTCTGATAGTGTTCCATATTTATGGAAATATTTTTTATCTACGCCCCGCCTTGTATACACAGGCACATTATTTTCAGGCAGCTTTTCCCAAATCGGGGATACTTGTGTCGCCGATACAATTATAATGAATTTTAATCCGCTGAACTATTTCGCAATTAATATTTGGGTAAATTTCCAAAGTAAATACAGCAGTATAATTTAAAAACGCATTTACTATGAGAAATGGAATAGTCCAATTCCCAAGGTAAACGCGGCGGCGGAATTTGAGGATACATTTACATTGGGAATTACGTTTTTACATATATATCAAAGCGGCTCAAACTAAAAAGCGGGACTTACGGTCGAGACGGTACAATTCGCGCAGCGTATCGGCAGACGCGCTAAGCGGAGCATATATGGGATTTTCTATATTTCCACCTTTAGGTTATACTTTTTAATCCAATAATTTATTTGCAACATATACGCAATAGTCTGAGGCGTAGTCATAAGCTGGCCGAACCAAGGCTGAGGGTTGTCGGCGGAAAGAAGTCCGCTTAACGCCGCTTTATCGCCAAGCTCCAGCAGCGGAGCGGAGCTGTCTGAAAGAGTTTCCCGCAGAAGTCCGCTGACGGCTCTCATATATGCCGGATTGTGGGTTTTGGGATAGGGGCTTTTTTTGCGGAAGATTATTTCTTTCGGCAGGAGATCCTCAACTGCCTTCCGAAGCAGTCCCTTTTCACGCCCCTTGTAATTCATATATTCCCAAGGCACGCTGTACATATATTCCACAATTGAAACGTCGCAGAAGGGTACACGGGCTTCCACGCCGCTGTACATTGTCATAAAATCCTTCCGCCCCAAAAGAGTCTGCATAAACCAATCCAGATTGAGCCTTGTCATTTCCTTCATACGGCTGTCCGCGGGGGAATTTCCTTCCAGCTTGTGGGCGGAGGAAACCGTTTCGCGGTAACGCTTATCCACAAATTCCTCCGGATTTATGATTTCACGAAGCTCCGGTCTTAAAAAGCTGTAGCGGTACATTGTGGACCGCGCCCATGGGAAGCCCTCCGCTTCACGTATCGTTTCGTCTCTGTACCAAGGGTAGCCTCCGAAAATTTCATCGGCGCACTCCCCGCTGAGTCCTACGGAAAAGTTCTTTTTTATTTCCTCGGAAAACACCAAAAGCGAGGAATCCACATCGGCCATGCCAGGCAGGCCTCTGGCGTCCACAGCCTTGAACAAGGCCTCTACAAGCTCGGGAGTGTCTATAATGACGCGGTGATTTGTGACTCCAAGGAAATTGTTCATTATATTGATGTATTCCTCATCGCTGTTAGGCTGGAATTTTCCGGGGACAAAGTATTTTTTGTTGTCCGCATAGTCAACGCTGTAGGTGTGGAGCTTATTTCCCATCTCCTTGGCGGCCACGGCGGAGATTATGCCGGAATCCAGTCCGCCGGAAAGGAAGGTGAACACCGGTACGTCGGAAACGAGCTGGCGTTTTACGGCGTTGACCACCAACTCCCGCGTATGCTCTATGGTTTGACTGAGGCTGTCGGTATGCTCATGCTGATACAGCCGCCAGTACCTGCGCCGGCGTAATCTGCCCTTTTCCACGTATCCGCAGCAGGCGGGCGGAAGCTCCTTCACCCCTTTTATAACGCCGCAGCCGGGAGTTCGTCCCGGGCCCAGCAGGAAAATTTCCTCCACGGAATTTTTGTCCAGTATTTTCGGTACGTCAGGGTGCCGCAAAAGAGCCGCCACCGACGAGGCGAAAACAAAGCCCTCCTCCGTTTCACAGTAGAAAAACGGCTTTACCCCCATTCTGTCTCTGGCTACGAACAGGCGCTTCCCGTCCCATACGGCAAAGGCGAAAATGCCGTTGAACAGGTTCAGGCAGTCCTCGCCCATTTCCATATACGCCAGCAGCACGACCTCCGTGTCGGAATCGGTGGAAGGTCTTGCGCCCCTTTCTTCCAAGACCTTGCGTACATGGGGAGTATTGTAAAGCTCCCCGTTGTAAACTATGGTAAAGTCTCCCCGCGTCATGGGCTGAACGCCCTTTTCTATGTCGATAACCGCAAGTCTCGTATGAATGAGCATCACTCCGTCGTCACGGAAAAACCCCTTTTGATCCGGACCGCGTCGAAGCAGCTCCCGCCGCATATTGATGTACCTTTCCTCAACGGGGGCGTCCTTTTTTATACGGGGATTTATTTCCCCGGCAATTCCGCACATATATATCACCTCACGGTTATAATATGCGTCCGGGGAAAAGTTTGATACACAGCAGCATCGCAAGCCCCGAAGATAGGGCGGAAATTATCTTGCCGACGTAATAATACTTCTTTGATATGCCCATAGTTACGGCTTCGGTCTGAAAATGCACGCTCAATCCTCCCCAGCTTATGTAGGCCGCCGCCAAAGGCAGGGCGGAAATTCCGTATCTTCCCAGCTCCGCCGCGCCTCGGGACACCTCTATAAGCCCCATCAGCATAGGTAGGCGGTACAGTCCGAGAGATTCTGTAAGAGCCGAAAACGTGATTATCACGGCGCATACGCTTAATATGGCCTCTCCCCCGTCTTTGGCGGCATTTCCCATTAAAGCGCCTATGGGGATTTTTTCCGTATTACGCCTTACGTCTCCGCCGCTTTGGATTTTTCCGCCGAAAATAAACGCCGATACCGCCGCGCCGAAAACGTGACAGCCGTAGAGAAGTATTCCCGTATGGGCGCTGTTATACACCGCCGTCCCCACGGCGCCTATTATGAACAAAGGGCCGCTGTTGTTGCAAAACGCCAGCATTTTCGCCCCGTCCGCCTTCGATACGCTCCCGTTTTTTACCATCTGCCCCACCGCTTTCCCGCCGCAGGGATATCCCCCCAGAAGTCCGGTTATGAAGCATACCGACGAGGCTTTGTTCAGGCCAAGCGGCTTTAAAAACACCGCGAGTATTCTCCCTATTCTTTCCCCTCCTCCGGAATTCAGAGCCATAGAGCTGAGCAGCATAAACGGCAGCAGCGAAGGCACTACCGACCTTAAACAGATTTCTAACCCTATTCCCGCTCCGCGCAAGGCACCGTCGGGAAAAGCGATTAACACAAAGCACAAAATCAAGGCCGCCACAAGCTTCGCCCCCCCTGTATTCCCCCATTTTTCTCTCTGCCTTTACAATGTATGTTTTTCTTTTGTTCCGCATAACCTTTAATGAGGTGTAAGCATGGAAAAAAAAGAAAAACTGTCTGAACTGAAAAAAAATATCCTCGGCAGATATTCCCTCATAACCCTTACTGGCAATTCGGAGATGCTGATTGAAGGGCTTCGAGGCATACTGGACTACGACTGCGACGCCCTTCGCGTCAATACCGTCAGCGGCATAGTGGCCGTAACCGGCAGCGAACTTACCATCAAGGGCCTTACCGCGGAGGAGCTTTCTCTTAAAGGGCGGATAGTTTCGGTGGAATTTATATAAGGTCAGCCTAAAGCCCTTGTGAGAAAAAACGAACTTAGCGCGGGATAGACGCGCTCCCTCGTTTTTTCTTTTCAAAACGGTTTTTAGAGCTTACCATGTCAAAGGGAGCGTAATCTATGACTGATTTTTTCCGGCTGATGAAAAGCAGCTTTACCGTAGAGGTCACCGGCGAGAATCCCGGACGTTTTCTTAACGCGGCGGCAGCCAAAGGAATATACATATCCGAAGCGTCGGCAATAAAGGACGGGCTGAGAATGACAATAAGCCGTCGGGCATGGAGCATTATGAAGGAGGAGCTTCCCCCGGGGTTACAAATGGAAAGAGTGAGCGAACACGGGGCCGTAAAAATACTTCGTCCCTTAAAGAAGCGGTATCTGCTCTTTGCCGGAGCTGCGGCGGCAGCGGCAATAACCGTTTTGTTTTCTCAATTTATATGGAAGGTTGAAATTACGGGCGGCACCTCTCGCCTTAGGAAGGAAGCGGCGGAATTTCTCGAAGAGAAAAACGTCCGTCCGATGACTTTAAAAAAAGCCGTCGATCAGACGACTCTCAAACGTGAAGCCATACTTGCCATCGACGATTTGATGTGGATGTGGATAGACATAAAGGGCGCCACGGCCTTTGTAAGAGTCGAACCCCGAAGCCTTCCGCCGAAGGCCCTTTCCTCCGAACCGGGAAACGTCATCGCGGAGGAAGCCGGAATAATCGAAAGCATTACCGCACTGGACGGCGTTCCCGCCGTCCGCGAGGGAGACACCGTTCAGAGAGGGGAGATTCTGATAAACGGAGCCGTGGAAAGCGAGCTTGCCGAGGGAATCATCCGCCACGGGCGGGGAAACGTAACCGCCAGAATTTGGAAGGACAAAACGGTCACAATTCCAAAGGTTACCGAAATCAGGCGCAGAACGGAAGACGTGAAAAAAATAAAGTCAATAAAAATAAAAAATTTAATTGTAAATTTTTCATTAAACAGTAGATTTTTTTATCCGAAGTATGATAGAATAAGGGTTAAGTATAGGCTATGGAAATTTCCCGCGGAATTTATCTCGGACGAATACATTCGGGTGGAAACGGAGGAAAAGCCCGCCAATATTCAAGACGAAAAAGAAAAGGCTCTTGAAAGCTTTAAAAAGGAGCTGAAGGCGGACGGCGCGGAAATTGTCTCAATCAAATATGACGAAACGGATTTGGGCGCAAGCGTGGAATTTAAAATTACGGCTGAATGTTTAAAGGATATAGGTTGCGAGGTACCGATGTAAATCGGCCCGCGGACAAAAGCAAAAGGAGAATTGTATGGAACTTACTTATGAAACGAAAAGCTTGGATAATCTTATGAGTATATTCGGCAGCTTCGACGAAAATATTAAGCTTATAGAAAAGGAACTGAGCGTCAGCATCTCTAACAGCGGCGGCATAATTAAAATTTCGGGAGACGATTCGGACAAGGCCTTAGACGCCCTGGGCCGCCTCGAAGCTATAATCGAAAGCGGCGAGGAGCTTAACGAGCAGAATGTGCGCTACACCGTGTTTATGGCTAAGGAGGGCATCGAATACGTTCCCGCCGCAAAGGGAGATTATATCTGCCTTACGGGGAAGGGCAAGCCCATAAAGTGTAAAACTCAGGGGCAGAAGGACTATGTGCAAAAAATAAAGGACAATATCGTCACGATAGCAATAGGTCCGGCCGGTACGGGCAAAACCTACCTTGCCGTGGCAATGGCGGTGGATTCCTTCCGCCGCAAGGATGTCAGCAAAATAATCCTCACTCGGCCCGCGGTTGAGGCCGGGGAAAAGCTCGGCTTCCTTCCGGGGGATCTTCAAATGAAGGTAGACCCTTACCTGCGTCCTCTTTACGACGCCTTAGGAGATATGCTGGGAATGGAGAACTACCAAAAATATCTTGAACGGGGAATTATCGAAATCGCGCCTCTGGCATACATGAGAGGCCGTACCCTTGACGACGCGTATATAATTCTTGACGAAGCCCAAAACACCACTCCGGAGCAGATGAAGATGTTCCTTACGCGTATAGGCTTCGGCAGCCACGCCGTAATAACCGGCGATATCACCCAGATCGACCTGCCCTCAGGCACGAAAAGCGGCCTGAAGGACGCGGTTAAAATACTTAAAAACATAGAAGGCCTCGCGATAACCCAGCTTACAAACCGAGATGTTGTGCGTCATCCGTTGGTGCAGAAAATAATCGCCGCATATGAGCGGAGCGAAAGAAGGGAATCTCACAATGGCCAATAAAAGCTCCCACTTCATAAAGCTCGGCATACTGGCCGGCGTAACCTTTGCCGCGATATTTATAATCAGTCTGACGTCGGGTCAAACAGGGCAGTATGAATTTAATGCCGGCGACATTTCCACCGTCGATGTATACGCGCCCAGAGCCATAGTGGATAAAACCACCACAGCCGCTCTCCGAGAAGCGGCTGTCAAAAGCGTTCAGCCCGTATATAAGCTGGACAACGACCTTAAAACGGCG
Organism: uncultured Oscillospiraceae bacterium; assembly: GCA_964551215.1. Classification (GTDB taxonomy): domain Bacteria; phylum Bacillota; class Clostridia; order UMGS1883; family UMGS1883; genus JAFLUQ01. The sequence continues at coordinate 7,209 of CAZKBV010000043.1, forward strand.
GCGGTTGAAAGACTGAACACCTTTTTTGCCTCGGCAACCACCATATTCAGCGATCCGCAATACGATGAAAAGGCTCGCGCCATACAGCTTAAAGCCCATTCCAAGCTGGAGCTGGAGGATTCCGTCTACGATTCTCTCGCGGCTCTCAGCGACAGTTCCTTTGCCAATCTGAAAAAAATATCCGACTGTGTGGAGGATGTAATGGGCGCGGGAGTGGATACTATCGACGACGGATATGCCGCGGTTGACGCGGAAATAGACTCTCTCGGACTTAGCTCCGATGCCGCCGAGCTTGGAAAAACCTTGGCTCGCTGCGTAATATCCGTCAATCTGGAAATAGACGAGGACGAAACCGCCAGCCGCAGGGACGCGGCCTCCAGCGGCGTCGCGCCGGTGGAATATAAGAAAAACCAGACTCTTGTCCGTCGGGGAGAAATAATAACTCAGGCTCAGATAGATATGATGAAGGAGCTGGGGCTTCTTAAAGGAACCAGCCCCATAAGCATACGCTATGGCGCCGGAATAATTCTGCTTATGCTTTTGTGCTTCGGCATTTTCGGGGCATACATAATTCTGTGCGACCCTTCTCTCCTAAAATGTCCGAACAAGCTCGTAATAATAGCCATTGTGTGCATAATCGCGGCGGCGGCGGAATTTTACATTGGGCGCAATGTTTCGGACTACACCAGAATGGTGCTGCCGTTGGGATTTCTTCCGGCGGTAATAGCAATTTTTTCCGACGTAAAATGCGCCGTGCTGGTAAACATGGGAATGAGTATCATGGGGGCTTTGGCCGCCCAGCACGATTGGAGCTACGGAATATGTCTTATTCTGGGAGGAAGCATTACCGCCTTTTGCTACAGCAAGGTAAAACGCAGAGTGAACCTTATTCCCGTCTGCTTTATAAGCGCTCTGAGCTACGCCGCTTGCTTTGCCTGCATGGCTCTGCTTGAAACCGAGGACAGCCACGGCATACTTGTCAGCCTTGCGGCGGGCTTCTTCGGGGGCTTTTTTTCCGGCATAGTAACAGCCGGTTCTCTGCCCTTTTGGGAATGGGGCTTCGACGTGCTGACGCCAATGAAGCTGAACGAACTGAGCAATCCGGAAAGCAAGCTTCTTAAGCGGCTCCTGATTCAGGCTCCCGGCACATACCACCACTCCCTTACCGTCGCGAATATAGCGGAAATCGCCGCCCGCGCCATAGGAGCGGACAGCGTTCTCGCCAGAGTGGGAGCCTATTACCATGACATAGGCAAAATAGAGCATCCTCTGTATTTCAAGGAAAACCAGTACAACAAAAATCCTCACGACAATATGACGTATGAGGACAGCGCAAGAGTTATCATAAACCACGTCGCGGACGGGGAGGCTATAGCAAAGCAGCATCATCTTCCCCGGGGAATACGGGATATAATCTGCCAGCACCACGGCACAACCAATACGGGCTACTTCCTTAAACGGGCGCTTGAAAAGGATCCCGACTGCGACACATCCGTGTTCTTTTATCCCGGTCCGAAGCCTTGCTCGAAGGAAGCGGCCATAGTAATGCTGTGCGACGGCTGCGAAGCGGCTGTGCGCAGTCTCAGCAGCAAGGATGAAGCGGAAATAGATAAAATGGTGCGCGGAATCATACGCTCCAGAATAGAAAGCGGTCAGCTTGACGAGTGCGATATAACCTATAAGGAAATAAATATTGTCACCGACACGATTATAAAAACTCTCGGCGGTTATTTCCACGAGAGAATACAGTATTAAATTAACGGCATTTTTCTCAAGCGATAAAAAAGCAAAGGGGTTATTACCGATGATAGAATTTATAATGGAAAACGAGCAGTCCAAGGTTGAATTTACCGAGGAGCTTGAAAATGTTATCCAAAGGGCGGTTATGACCGCAATGGAGGTGCTGGAATGTGCCGACACGGACTGTGAGGTCAGCGTGCTTATAACCGACAACGAGGGCATACGTGAAATAAACAGGGAAACGCGTAAAATCGATTCTCCCACCGATGTTCTCAGCTTTCCCATTTTGGAATTTGACGAAAACGGCGTTATGATAGAGGAAAGCGGCGACTACGACGGAGATTTGCTTCTGCTGGGAGATATAGTGATTTCCCTCGAAAAAGCAAAGGCTCAGGCGGAGGAATACGGTCACAGTCTTACGCGGGAGGTAGGCTTCCTCGCGGCCCACAGCGCCCTTCACCTGATGGGCTTCGACCATATGGAGGAAGCGGACGCCGAGGTAATGCGGGCTCACGAAAAAACAATAATGGAAAAAATGGATTTGAAAAGATAGGAGGCTTTTTCGTGGAACGAAAGAATAAGTCCTTGGCCGAAAGCTTCCGCCACGCCTTTGAGGGCTTTAAGGAGGGAATCAAAACCGAGCGCAATATGAAAATACACCTTTTCATGACCGCGCTGGTGGTTTTTTGTTCCTTGGTTTTCGGGCTTACCCCCATGGAAAAGGTCGTAGTATACATTCTGTGCGGAGCCGTGATAGCGGCGGAGCTTTTTAACACTGCCATAGAAAACGCCGTAGATATAGTCTCGCCCTCCTTTAACATCCATGCGAAAAAGGCAAAGGACGCCGCCGCCGCCGCTGTACTCGTACTCAGCATAACGGCGGCTGTTGCGGGGTGTATCATCTTTTGGCCCTACCTAATTCGAATTATTCATAAAATTCAACATCTAATATGACAAAAGCTAAGACAAAAGCTAATATGAAAGGAAATTCTGCTATGGAGAAGGAATTCAAGTCCGGCTTTGCCGCTGTGGTAGGCCGCCCCAACGTGGGAAAATCCACTCTTATAAACGCTCTGACAGGGCAGAAAGTGGCTATAGTTTCCCCCAAGCCCCAAACCACCCGAAGCAATATGCTTGCCATCGACAACGGCGAAAGCTACCAGATAATATTTACCGACACTCCCGGTGTCCACCGCCCGAGAACAAGGCTGGGGGAATTTATGAACGAAAGCGCCGAAAAAGCCGTAACCGATGTGGACTGCGCCGTTTTGGTGGTTGAAGCCGGAAAAGAGGTTTACGATATTGAGAAGGATATTTTGGCGGGAATTGCCCGTCGCGGGCTCCCCTCCATTCTTGTAATAAACAAGGCGGACATCGTAAATAAGGCGGACATCCTTCCCCAAATCGACGCTTTCAGCAAAATTTACGATTTTGAAGCCGTAATTCCCGTAAGCGCAAAACGTAAGAACAATATCGACGCCGTTCGGGAGGAAATTTTAAAGCTGATGCCCGAGGGGCCGATGTACTACCCCGATGACATTGCCGCCGACAGGACAGTCCGCGAAATGTGCGCGGAAATAATCCGGGAAAAAATCCTTCGGCTTCTTGACAGAGAGGTTCCCCACGGCACCGCCGTAGAAATAGAGGAAATGAAGGAAGGCGGCGAACTTACGCGCATAAGCGCCGTTATCTACTGCGAAAAGAACAGCCATAAGCCCATAATCATAGGCAAAAACGGCGAAAGCCTGAAACGCATAGGCTCCTATGCCCGTCAGGATATCGAAAAACTGCTGGGAACAAAGGTATACCTTCAGCTTTGGGTAAAGGTGCGGGACGATTGGCGCAATAAGCCCACCGCCCTCAAGGAACTGGGCTATTCCGAGAAGGAATAGCCTAACTCCGATTTAAAGCCGTAATCATCGGCTTTTTTCTCAAACAAGATTTTTAAAGATACCCATAAATTACATGGGTTGATTTTTTCCGTTCGGCAGAAAATAATCCCGGAGGTGGAATCATGAAAGATTTTTTCTGGGACTGTTTTACCGAAACGGGAAACATAGAGTTGTATTTGGCGTACAAGGAGTACAGCCGCAAGCGTGAAAAGGAACGGGAGCCAAATGATAAACGAAATGATAAAGACCAACGCTCTTGTGGTACGGAGCGCGAACTGCGGTGACAACGACCGTATTCTCACCGCCGTATCTCCTGAGCTTGGTAAAATATCCATATCCGCCAAGGGTGTGAAAAGCCTTAAAAACAAAAACAGCGCCGCCGCCGGAATACTGTGCTACAGCAGCTTCGTGCTCAAAGAGGGACGGGAGATATACTCCCTGTCCTCGGCGGAGTGTATCGAGAGCTTTTACCATATCCGTGACAGCGTGGAAAGCGTGGCGTACGGAGCTTATTTCGCCGCGCTGTTGGAAAGCGTCTGTCAAGAGGGCGTTCCCGCCTCAGAGGAGCTTCGCCTTACTCTTAATACCCTTTACGCTCTTCTGAACCGCTCCGGCGACAGGACGGTGCTGAAGCCGGTCTACGAGCTGCGCCTGAGCGAGCTGCTGGGCATAGCTCCCTACATATCCGAGGAATGTCACTGCGGCGGCGAAGCGAAATATTTCGACATATCCGAGGGGGAAACCTGCTGCCCGCTGCACAAAAGCGAAGGAGCCGTCCCCGTTTCCAAAACGGAGCTTGAAGTTATGGAATATATCCTCACCTCCGAGCTTAAGGAAGCCTTGTTTTTTACCTCCCCCAAGGAAATCGTAAGCCGCCTTTGGAACATAAGCGAAAAATATCTGCGCTTTCATCTGGGGGGTCTGCCTAAGCAGCTTGATTATCTGAAATCTGTCATAAAATAACCCCCCGTAAAAAAACATTGCATAAAACAAAGAACGCCTGCTCATAATACTAACAAAAGGCAGCTCTAAAAACCGTTTTGAAAAGAAAACGCCTTAAGCTTATCGGAGGAAGGCCTCCTTTCGGGAAGGTTTAACCACCACGCCGCGGCTATGAGCTTTTCTCAAACAAGGCTTTTACAGAGGCTCGGAACAGGAAAGGAAGGGTATTGTGAACAAACGCTCTTTTATGTTGTTTATATCCATAGTGGCACTGCTTTACACAATCGCCGGAAGCATAGCCGTAAACGTTATCTCAAAAAACGGCTCCTCCGGCAGCGAGGTTCGCCTGATACAGACCAAGCTTAAAAACTGGGGCTATTACACGGGAGCCGTGGACGGCGTTTACGGCTGGCAGACGGAAAGCGCCGTCAAAAGCTTTCAAAAGAAAAACAATCTCACGGCGGACGGCGTTGCCGGGGAAAAAACTCTTCAGGCCATGGGGATATACTCCTCGGGAAGCGCCAATTCTCAAAATGAAAATCAAGTGTACCTTCTGGCAAAGGTAATTAACGGCGAAGCCCGAGGCGAACCCTACGAAGGGCAGGTAGCCGTGGGAGCTGTGGTTCTAAACCGCGTTCAGCACCCCTCCTTCCCCAACAGCATCAGCGGCGTTGTTTATCAAAAGGGCGCCTTTACCGCCGTAGACGACGGTCAGATAAACGCCGAAATGTATTCCAGCAGCATGAAGGCCGCCCGAGACGCCCTTAACGGCTGGGATCCCACAGGGGGAGCCATATACTATTATAATCCCGTCACTGCCACAAACAAATGGATTCGCTCCAGAAAAATAATCTGCACAATAGGCAAGCACGTTTTCTGCGAATGAAGCTAAGGAAAGCTTCCATTGCGGAAGACGCCCCGCGGGAAGCCGCGCGGGGACGAGCCGGCGGGCATGGGCGCGGCTTCTTGATTAAAGAATATTAATCAAGAAGCCGTATTCCTTTGGCAATTCACGGATTTTTCGGACAATAAAAATTTTTTGAAAAATAGTATTGACAATCGGGAAAATTTATGGTAGTATATAACATATAAATTACGTAGGCATTATAGGTTATAGTCGAATTAAGCCATCCTCCCCCATATATACGGGCTTCCGGCGGCGAGGCTGTACTCTTTGTCGAATAAAAGGAGCGATTTTAAATGCAAGTCAAAAAATCTATGAGCAAAATTATGTGTGCGTGTGTGATGTGTGCTTCATGTAATTACATCATTCGTCTTTTGCGTGCGTTTACATCGAAATCCAAGCTTCAAAAGTCGGCGGCTTAACACACGCGAATCGAATATGTAATTTCATGGAAGCCTTTAAAAAATGCTTCCATGTGTTATTTTTGACAAACGGACATTTTTTCGAGATTGCGGGAAGCGATATAGCTTAATTTTAAGAATAGATT
>CAZKBV010000044.1:0-13177 GCA_964551215.1 uncultured Oscillospiraceae bacterium
CTGAAGTGTCCCCCGCCGCCTTAGAGGCGGGGGACATCTGCGCTTAGGTTATAATGAAAATTTACCGTCATACAGAAAGGATGATAGCCATGCATAAGTTGACCTTCAGGGGAGGTATCCACCCGAAGGATTGCAAGGAGATTACCTGCTTAAAGCCCATAAAGGAGCTTGCCCCACCGGAGCTTCTTGTCTTTCCTCTTTCCCAGCACATAGGCGCTCCCTGCGAGCCTCTCGTAAAAAAAGGCGACAGAGTGTATAAGGGAACAAAAATAGGCGACAGCTCCGGCTTCGTTTCCGCCCCCATACATTCCTCCGTCTCAGGCGAGGTTGTCGCCGTGGAAAAGAGGCCTGTTTCCAACGGAAGCGAGACTATGTCCGTGGTAGTCAAAAACGATTTTACCGACGAGCTTGACCCGTCGGTGAAGCCTATCGACTACACCTCGGTTAAGCCCGACGATATTCCCGGCATTATCCGCGAGGCCGGAGTTGTGGGCATGGGCGGGGCCACCTTCCCCACCCACGTTAAGCTTTCTCCTCCGGTCGGTAAGAAAATCGACACGGTAATCGTAAACGGAGCGGAATGTGAGCCATACCTTACCAGCGACCACCGTGTCATGCTGGAAACTCCGGACGAGGTTATAATGGGGCTTAAAATCATACTTTACCGCTTCGGCATCACCAACGGCCACATCGCCATCGAGGAAAACAAAGCCGACGCCATAGACGTCCTTTCCCGGCTGTGCGCCAAGGAAAGCGGCATGACGGTGGACACTCTTAAGAAAAAGTACCCCCAAGGCGGCGAAAAACAGCTTATATACGCCGTAACAAAGCGCAAGGTTCCCTTGGGCGGGCTTCCGGCGGACGTAGGCGTTATCGTGGTGAATATAGACACCTGCACCGCCATTGCCAGAAAGTTCATGTACGGCACGCCTCTTATGCGCCGCATTGTCACTCTTGCCGGAGGAGCCGTAAAGGATCCGTGCAACTATCGTGTCCCGATAGGCACCCCTGTTGAGTACATAATAGAGCAAAACGGCGGCTTCACAGAGGAACCCAAAAAGGTACTCATGGGCGGCCCCATGATGGGAGTATCTCAGTTCCGTCTGGACGTTCCCATCATCAAGGGAAGCGGCGCCGTGCTGTGCTTTACGGAAAGCGAATCGGCTCTTCCGGAGGAGGGACCCTGCATAAGATGCGGGAAATGCGTCTCCCACTGCCCAATGAAGCTTATGCCTCTCTATCTTAACGACGGAGCGTTGGCAAAGGACTACGAAACCTGTGAAAAATTCGGCATAACCGCCTGCATCGAGTGCGGAAGCTGCAGCTATGTCTGTCCCTCAAAGAGGCATCTGGTGCAGAATATCAGAGCGGGGAAGCAGACCGTAACGGGGATTATAAAGGAAAGAAACGCAAAGGAGGCTCAGTAAAATGGAAAATAATCTAACGGTTTCCTCTTCCCCCCACATAAGAGGAAAGGACTCTGTATCCGACATTATGCTGGACGTTATTTTGGCTCTTATGCCCGCCGCTTTCGCGAGCGTATATTTCTTCGGGCAAAGAGCCTTGGCGGTAATACTTGTAAGCGTGATAAGCTGCGTGGGCTTTGAGGCTCTGTTCTGTCTTGTTTCGAGAAAGAAGCTGACCATAGGCGATTACAGCGCGGTGGTAACGGGGATGCTGCTTGCCTTTACGCTTCCCTCCACTACGCCGTTTGTCAAGGTCGTTATCGGAGCCTTCGCGGCAATCGTCATCGCGAAGCAGCTTTTCGGCGGACTGGGGCAGAACTTTATGAATCCCGCTCTCATAGGCCGAGCTTTTCTGCTGGCGGCATTTCCTACGGACATTACCTCATGGCCTGTCGGAAGAACGGACTTTCTCGGCGGAGCGGACGCCGTTACCGCGGCGACGCCTCTTTCCACCGAATATTCCGGCGAGCTGCCCACGTTTTTTGAACAGTTCCTTGGCAGAATGTCCGACGGCTCCGCCATCGGCGGAGCCCTAGGCGAAACCTGCGCCGCCGCGCTTTTGCTGGGTGGGGTTTACCTTCTTGCCCGCCGAGTGATAAACATAAGGATTCCCCTTTGCTATATGCTGGGAGTGGCTCTTATGAGCTTCATCCCCGGCAAAAATCCCCTCTATCAGGGGGAGCCTCTTTTGGCTGTTGTCAGCGGAGGAGTTATGCTGGGAGCCATATTCATGGCTACCGACTATACCACATCCCCCACCACAAAATGGGGGCAGATAATATACGGGCTTGGCTGCGGACTCATTACCGGCGTCATCCGCCTTTTCGGAAGCTATCCCGAGGGCGTTACCTACGCGATACTGCTTATGAACGCCGTCGCTCCGCTGTTAGATAAGCTTACAAGACCAAGCCCTTTCGGGGAGGTGCGTAGTAAATGAAGGACTACATAAAGCTTGCGGGCACGCTTTGCCTGATAACTCTCGCGGCGGCTTTGCTGCTGGGAGGGGTAAACGCCATAACAAAGGACAGAATAGCTGCCGCCGCCGTTGAGACTCGCAACAACGCCATGCAGTCTCTGCTTCCGGAAGCGGAAAGCTTCGAGGAAGGGGAAAACGGCATATTTAAGGGCGTCGGCCCCGACGGCGACGCCGGATACTGCGTAAATGTGATATCCTCCGGCTTCGGCGGCGATATTTCCATTATGGTTGGTATTAAACCCGACGGCACCGTAGCCGGAATCGAAATACTTGAAAACAGTGAAACAGCCGGTCTCGGCGCAAATTGCACCAAAGACGAATTTAAGAAACAGTTCGGAGGGCTGGAATATCCCGTAACCGTTGTGAAAGGCAGCGCAAACGAAGGCTCCGTCAGCGCGATAACGGGAGCCACGATTACCTCTAACGCCGTTGCCGGCGGCGTAAATTCCGCCTATGAAATACTTGAAGAGTCGGGAATAACCTTTAAGAAAGGAGGCCGCTGATATATGTGGAAAACCTTTAAAAACGGGCTTATTGACGAAAATCCCACCTTTGTTCAGCTTATAGGTATGTGTCCCACGCTTGCGGTAACCACATCTCTCGCCAACGGCATAGGAATGGGCCTCAGCGCCACTGTGGTGCTGGTTTTCAGCAATATAGTAATTTCGCTTTTAAGGAGGTTTATCCCCTCAAAGGTGAGAATAGCTTCATATATTGTAATAATCGCGGCCTTCGTAAGCGCAATAGATTTGCTGCTTAAGGCGTATTTGCCGTCTTTGAGCGCGTCCTTGGGAATTTTTATTCCCCTTATAGTCGTAAACTGCATAATCTTCGCCCGCGCCGAGGCCTTCGCCTCCAAAAACGGCGTTGTAAAAAGCGCTTTGGACGGTCTCGGAATGGGATTGGGCTTCACTGTCGCGCTTTCTTTAATTTCCGCTGTTCGGGAAATTCTCGGCGCCGGAACAATCTTAGGCCACAGCGTGGGAATTTCCTCCCCCGCAACGGTAATGATACTTCCTCCCGGGGGCTTCCTCACATTGGGACTCATTCTGGGAATTATCAACATTATACGCGATAAAAAACAAAGGAGGGATAAATAATGCTGGCGAACCTTGTCGCGATTTCGCTTACCTCCATTTTCGTCCAGAACTATGTGCTGGTGCAGTTTTTGGGCATTTGCCCCTTCCTTGGAGTTTCAAAAAAGGTTGACACTGCCGTAGGAATGGGAATGGCGGTCACCTTCGTTATGACTCTCGCTTCCCTTATGACGTACCTTTGCCAGCGGTTTATTCTCATACCGCTGAAAATCGAGTATATGCAGACTCTCGCGTTCATTCTTATCATCGCTTCTTTGGTTCAGTTTGTGGAAATGTTCCTGCAAAAGTCCATACCCTCCCTATACAGCGCGCTGGGAATTTATCTTCCCCTTATAACCACCAACTGCGCCGTTTTGGGAGTGGCTCTCCTTAACGTGCGTTCCAGCTACAGCCTTATCGAATCTGTTGTAAACGGCTTTTCCGCCGGAATAGGCTTCCTTATGGCAATAGTAATTTTTGCCGGTGTACGGGAAAGGCTGGCTTCCAGCAATATCCCTAGGCCCTTCAGAGGCTTTCCCATCGCTCTTATAAGCGCCTCGCTTCTGGCTCTGGCATTTTTGGGCTTTTCCGGAATGAAATTTTAAAAAACGCGGGTAATCCCGAGGTGTTCCCTTTCGAGCTTTTCCCCTGTTTGCCGGAGCTTTCGGCAGTCTGAGACACACAACATTTTATAACCTATGCGCAGATGTCCCCGCCTCTAAGGCGGCGGGTTCCATTTCAGAATTTCGGTGGGAGTTATAATCTCCCACCGAAACCCTGAGGAGCTTACGCTCCCTGCGCAGGTTGCAATCGTTCGCAGGCTCCATTTCAAGCAAGCTTGATGGAGCGTTGCTCCGATTTAAACATTTTATATACAAGGAGTGAATTTGATGTCAGACATTCTTCTTCCCGCCCTCGCTATGGGCGCAGTGGGACTTGTCTTAGGTATTATACTTACGGCCGCGTCCAAAATATTCAAGGTTGAGGTTGACGAAAGAATCGAAAAAATAACCGAATGTCTCCCCGGGGCCAACTGCGGCGGCTGCGGCTATGCCGGCTGCGGCGGATACGCGGCGGCTATTGTAAATGGCGAGGCGGAAATCGGCGCGTGCGCTTCCGGCGGTCAAGCCGCCGCCGACAAAATTGCCGAGATAATGGGCGTAGAAGCCGGAACCGTAGAGCCTATGCGGGCTGTTGTAATGTGCAGCGGAACCTCCGAAGCCGCCGTTGACCGCTACGACTATTACGGAGTCGCGGACTGCGTTACTGCTTCCAAGCTTCAGGGCGGCGGTCATAAGGCCTGCGGCTACGGCTGTCTCGGATACGGAAGCTGCGTAGAGGTCTGTTCCGAGGGAGGTATATCCATAGTAAACGGAATCGCTTCCATAGACGGCAGCGCTTGCATAGGCTGCGGAGCCTGCAAAAAGGTATGTCCGAAAAACATAATCGATCTTGTTCCCAAAAGGAATAAAATTTACGTAAAGTGCAAATCCTGTGATAAGGGGGCGGCTATGAAGCAAAAATGCGCCGTGGGCTGCATAGGCTGCCGTATGTGCGAAAAGGCTTGTCCTGCCGGAGCAATAACCGTTACCGACAGCCATGCCGCCATAGATTACGCCAAATGCACCGGATGCGGGCTTTGCGCCGAAAAATGCCCCCGAAAAATAATAATCAACGAGGAAGCGGTTCCCGCCGCCGAATGTGACGAGGCGGTATGAGAAATAAAACCTAAGCGCGGATTCTCCGGCTTGCAATCTTTCGCAAGCTCCATTTCGGGCCGGCTTGGCGGGGGTTTACGGTTTAAAAGTAATTACCGCTTTCTCATTGAAGTCAGGGAGTGTTAATTATTCACAGAGGTAAAGTTGTAATCGTAGGCGCCGGAGCCGTAGGGTCAAGCTGCGCCTACACTTTAATGCTGAAGGGTATATTCAGCGAAATCGCCCTTATAGATATAGACCGGGACAAGGCCGAAGGCGACGCGATGGACATGAATCACGGCCTTTGCTTTACCCGTTCCGTAAAAATAACGGCCGGAGGCTACGAGGAATGTGCCGACGCGGATATGATAATCATAACCGCCGGAGCGCCTCAGAAAAAGGGCGAAACAAGGTTAGACCTTTTAAAGGCAAACAAAAGGATTTTTGAAAGCATTATCGGAGACGTCAAAAGAAACGCCCCTCACCACCCCGTTTTGCTGGTAGTGAGCAACCCTGTGGACATCCTTTCCTATATAACCTACCGCCTTTCCGGCTGGGAAAAAGGAAGGGTAATCGGCAGCGGAACGGTTCTTGACACATCCCGTCTCAAGTATATGCTCAGCAAGCACACCGGTCTGGACGCCAAAAGCATCCACACCTATATTGTGGGGGAACACGGCGACAGCGAGGTTGCCGCATGGAGCCAAACCAGCATTGCCGGACTTTCCTTGGACGGCTACTGCGCGGGCGGGGAATGTGGCTCAAAAACGGAAAGCCGCCTGCTTGAGGACGTCCGTGACGCGGCATACGAGATAATAGAAAAGAAAGGCGCGACCTACTACGCCATCGCTTTGGCGGTGGCAAGAATAGCCGAAGCCATAGTCAACGACGAAAACGCCATCCTTACGGTTTCCAGCGTTTTGGAAGGAGAATACGGCCTGAGCGGGCTTTCCCTTTCCGTGCCGTCGGTTGTGGGCGGAAACGGAGTTTCTTCCGTAATAGAGGCGCCCTTCTCCCGAGAGGAAAGGCTGGCTCTGGAAAAAAGCGCCTTGGCCGTAAAATCGGAAATCGACGCGCTGGAGCTTGGCGCCGAGCGGTACGAAATATACGTTTAATTCTTAAAAGGACTGATAAGCAATGCCTACAAAAGCCGGAAAAATCCTGCGGACGCTGTTCGTAGGTCTGGTGTATGTTCTGATTTATGAATCGGCGCAAATCGCGTCAGCCTATATAATAGGTTTGTCGGAGGCGTATTTCAAGGGAGAAAAGCTGACCATAACGGAATTTTCCGCGCAATACGTTGTAGGCAACGCGTTTATCGCCACTCTTGCGGCAATGTCCGCCGCGGGAGTGATATACATACTGCTGAGTATTCTTCGGGAAAGACCCCCTTCGGAGGATATTTCCCTTCGCCCCGTAAAACCCTCGGAAGCGATAATCGCCGTGACGCTGGCAATATTTCTCAGAATCGCCGTGGGAGTATACACCGAATTTTCCGAATACGTTCCCGCCCTTCGCGACTCCGTGGAAAACGTCCCTGACACGACCGCCGCAATGGACTCTCCCTTTAAAATTCTATTGGGGCTTTTCGCCGTATACATAGCCGCCCCCGTATTTGAGGAAATACTTTTTCGCGGCTTCGTGCAAGGCGAGTTCATGCGGGGGATGCCTGCGGCGGCGGCCATAATCCTCAGCTCCCTTGTGTTCGCGGCGGCGCACGGGATACTGTTCCAATCGGTATTCACCTTTTTTGTGGGGCTGTGTATGGGGTACGCGTATTATAAAACCGGCTCCCTCTTTACAAGCATAATAATACATATCGCCTTTAACTCCACAAGCGCGGTTCAGTTCCTTTTCGCGTTTATTTCCGACAGAGCGCTGATAATTGTCGGAATTATCGCCCTTGCCGCCATCGCCGCGGATATTTTTCTTCTCAGCGGAAAAGGCTTCTCCTCCGCCGGTAATGACAAATATTTCCCCGGCGGCGATAACAACTCGAACCTTCTATAACTTTTTTAATAATATTTCGCCTTCCCTCCGCATAAATTTATGCAGGGGGAATTTTTTTGCCCCTTAATACACATCGGAAAGGTTATGATTATATTGGACGCAAATATCAAAACAACTACCTTAGAGGTAAGCAGCCGCATATACAGCGGCGAAAATACCTGTTCGGCGGAATGTGACCTTATCGTTCCCGACAATATGCCCGACATCCGCTCCGTGCTTCAAATCAGCGCAAGCTGCGCCACCTCCGCCTGCGACCCTCAAACCGACCGGATTCTTCTTACGGGGAACGTATTTTTCAACATACTTTACGTCTCCGACCTTCCGGGGCGGGAAGTGCGTTCCATAAACGCCAAGGCGGTATTTTCAAATATTTTTTCCTCCCCTGGCGTTAGGGACGACATGACCGTATTTTCCTCCGCAACGGTTTCGGCGGCGTCATACAAATTGGCAAACTGCCGCAAGCTTTCCGTCCACGGGGACGTGCGGGGGACGGTGAATGTATACTCCAACTCCTCCCTCACCCTCCCCACACAGATAGAAGGGGCGGAAGTAAAAACCGTACCCCTCAGCTGCAGCGTAATAAAGGCCGTCGGCTCCGCTCAGGAATCCATCACCGACAGCTTCGAGCTTCCCCCTTCAAAGCCGTCGGCGGTTCAGATTCTGCGGGACGAGGTTAAAATCACCGACAAGGCCGTAAAGGTGATACATAACAAAGCGATAATCAAAGGGACGGCCTGCGTCAGCGTGCTTTACAGCGGCGAAAGCGGAATCGAGCAGGCCAAAACGGACATTCCCTTTACAAAGGTGGTAAGCGTGGACGGTCTTGAGGAAAACATGGACGTAAGCTTCACAATTGATATTCAGGGCTGGGAAACTAAGCTGACGGCGGCGGAAAACGGAGAAAACCGCGTTATAGACGTTGAAACCATGCTTTATTTCCATGTTGCCGGACGGGTATGCACATACGTCGAGGCCATTGCCGACGCGTATTTTCCCGGCAAGGGATTGAAATGCGTCTTAGCTGACGTTACGCCCTCTCCCGCGGAAAAGGCGGAGCTTGAAGAATGTGGCGTAAAGGGCGTAATAAAGTTGCCGCCCGCGTCCGGAGAAATCGAATCCATATACGACATCAAGGGCTTTCCTGGAGAAGTGAAGGTTTCCCGCCGCGAGGGAGACATTGTTATGGAGGCCTTCGTGACGGTCAGCGTGCTTTACAAAACCAACAATCCCGAGGAACGGACGGCAAGCTATTCCTACAATGTGGAATATTCCCACAGCATAAGCGGCGAAAAATATTCCGCCCTGCCGTCTGTAAAGGCGGAACTTAAGCATATGAGCTGCAGCGTCGGCGGCGGAAATTCCATTGACGTTCGGGGGCTTATGTATCTTACTCTCACCCCTAACCGCGCCGAAAGTGAAACCGTTGTGACCTCGGCGGAAATCACGGACGAGGAAAAGTCGACCGCGCCGTCCGTGCTTATAAGCTATATCACTTCGGACAAATCCCTTTGGGACATTGCCAAGGGCTATAACATAAGCCCGTCGAAGCTCATGGCCGCTAACGGGATAAATACCGAGGATGAACTGAAAGGAAGGCAGGCTTTGGTAATTCCGAGGTAATAAAATATCCCCGTACCGTAAGGATGGATATCTTCCGCCAAGCGGCAAAAGTAAATATTGCGAAAAAACGGAGCCGCGAAAAACAGACTTGCTTGTTTTTCGCGGCTCCGTTGAATTTCTTTAAGTATTATCCGAAAGTATTTAATCGCTATTTTAAAATTTTCACCATAAATCGGTTTAAAATCGGGCGGTAAATTTTCATTGCCCCTTTTGGGCAAAGCTCCTGACAGCAAAAGCATTTTATACATTTTTCCCGATCGATAACCGGAAGGCGGTTTTTCATCTCTATTGCCTTTGGCGGGCAAAGCCTTGCGCACTCGCCGCAGCCAACGCAGATTTTCGCGTCCGGCTTGGGGCGGCCTGACAAGGCGTTTTTTAAGGCTCCGTTAAGCGCCGGAGGCAAACGGAGCAGTTTTAAAAGGTTAAAATGGCTTTTTGGCTTGACAAAATCCTTTAT
The DNA here is from genome assembly GCA_964551215.1 of uncultured Oscillospiraceae bacterium. GTDB lineage: Bacteria > Bacillota > Clostridia > UMGS1883 > UMGS1883 > JAFLUQ01. The sequence goes on from CAZKBV010000044.1 coordinate 9,303, forward strand.
TGCGAAGCTGTTTAAATCGCCGCCCCTGACGTCGAGCTTCTCCGGCGAGGAGCATACCAGCCCCTTGCGGACAGCGATCCTAATGGTCGGCACCTCGTCGGGGGCATAGCCTATAACGCCGCACGCCGCCATGTCCAACGCGTGGCCGTTTTCCGAGGCCATAACAAGCCCTATATGCCTTTTAACTCCGTTTGTGGGGCCGTCGCCCTCCATTCCCCACACGGCGTCCATTATGGAAAGCCCCGGACGGACACATTCGTAAAGCTCCGTCAGCATTTCGCAGAAAAGCTCCCTGTCGTCCAGACGGAAATGCATCTCCGCCTTATACGTGCCTGGAATTACGCCGAACATATTTTTTACCGCCCCTGTATAGGCGGTCATTGCGTGGGTTTTCAGCTTTGAAAGGGAAATAACAAAGTCCGCGTTGACGATTGGGTTAATGACGGGGAAGCTCCTTATAACCTTCCCTTGGGGGTAACTGACATCGGAAAAGGAGGTGTCGTAATTCAGCGAGGCTCCGGTGCCTTTTACGGCCTCAACCGCTCCGCAGGAGGAATACAGCCCCTTCAGCACGGCGGCGTTATACGGCCCGCCGGGGCTTTCCGCCACGGTGACGACGCCTCCGGCGGATTCCACCAGCTTTATAACCCCGTGAAGCACCTTCGGATGAACCGTGGCGGCTTCGTCGGGGCTTCGGCGGGAAACAAAGTTAGGCTTAATTGTCACCCTCATTCCGGGGCGGATAAATTTTTCAATCCCGCCCAGCGCGTCAACCGCCGCTTTTACGGCTTCCTCCGCCCCTTCGTAGGTTTCGCATTTCACTAATGACACCGTGTTATTCATCAAATTTCTCCCGCCATATTAATACGAATCACTTTAGGGGGCTTGTCCAGCCCATGTCGTCGGGGAGCTTGCCCCACTGGATACCCGTGATGGTATCGTAAAGACGCCGGGTAACGGGGCCGATTTCTCCGTTATTGATATACGCCACCTCATCCTCGTAGCGAAGCTCGCCTACGGGAGAGATAACGGCGGCGGTGCCTGTACCGAACACTTCCTCAAGCTTGCCTTCCTTCGCGGCGGCCATAACGTCCGCAATGGGGAGACGATCCTCCCTAACCTCATAGCCCCACTTCTTAAGCAGCTCTATGCACGACATTCTTGTAACTCCGGGGAGAACTGTTCCGACGGTGGGGGCGGTGTATACCTTGCCGTCTATTTTAAAGAAGCAGTTCATCGAGCCGACTTCCTCAACATACTTATGCTCCACGCCGTCCAGCCAGAGAGTCTGCTCATAGCCGAGGTCGTGGGCCTTCACTTGGGAAATAAGGGAGGCGGCGTAGTTTCCGCCGCACTTTGTAAAGCCCGTACCGCCGGGGCAGGCGCGTGTATATTCGTCCTCAACGAAAATCTTTACGGGATTTATCCCTGTGGAATAATAGGCTCCCACGGGGGAACAGATTATCATAAACTTGTGAGTCTTGGATGTACGCACGCCGAGATGCGCTTCGGTCGCGAATACGAAGGGGCGGATGTAAAGGGAGGTTCCCTCGCTGTGAGGAACCCAGTCCTCGTCAACCTTGACAATTGCCTTTACAGCCTCCACAAAATCCTCAACGGGAAGCGTTGGCAGGCACATACGTTTGTTTGTGTTTATCATGCGCTGGGCGTTCTTTTCCGGACGGAAAAGCTGAACGCTTCCGTCGGCAAGGCGGTATGCCTTCATGCCCTCAAAGGCCTCCATTGCGTAATGGAACACCATTGCGGCGGGGTCGATGCTTATGGGGCTGTATGGAACGATACGGGCGTCGTGCCAGCCAATGCCCTCAGTGTGGTCAATGATAAGCATATGGTCGGTATAGTACACTCCGAAGCCGAGCTTGCTTTCGTCCGCAGGCTTAACCTTCGGAGACGTTGTTTTTGTTACTTTGATTTCCATGATATGTACTTCCTTTCACGGTTAAAATTCATAGGGAAGCTATGATTAATTCTAAGCCGTTGTTTGGCGAGAAAATTTTCCGTAGCAAGGCAAAAAGCGCATGAATACTTGCGTATTCCGAGATTTTTAACGCGGCTGTGGGGAAATTTGCCTTCAAGCATCGGCTTAAGCCGTCAGGCGTGAATTATTCACAGGTTCCATGTTTCTATTATGCACCTTTTTTGTAAAAAAATCCAGTACTTTTTAATAAAAAGCAAAAACAATTAAAAATTTTTGCCGTGTTTGAAAAAAATATTAAATTTATTTATAAAAAGGGCTTGCAATTTTGCCTCGGCTATGCTATAATAACTTTGTTTTGAATGACAAAGCTTTGTTATTTTATCCGAAAGAGGTGAATATCCATGAAAGAGGGAATACATCCCGCTTACAAGCAGACAGTGATCAGGTGTGCTTGCGGCAACGTTATTGAAACCGGCTCCACAAAGGAGAATATAAACGTTGAAATCTGTTCAAAATGCCATCCCTTTTATACCGGCAAGCAGAAGCTTGTTGATACGGGCGGACGCGTTGAAAAGTTCAGAAAGAAATTCAATCTGGAAAGCAAGTAATATTATGGGCCGATGCTGAGCGTCGGCCTTTTGCTTTTCCTTTTTTTATGTTAGCGTTGACTATCGGCGGCGGATTGGTATATACTATAGTAAACCGAAAAAAGAGGTATTTGCTATGGTAGGCTTACTTATTAAAAAATTCGTTCCGAATCGGGAAAATGTCACCGACCCCAAGGTGCGCCGCGGGTACGGCTTTATTTGCAGTATGTGCGGAATCGCCATAAATCTTTTGCTGTTCGCGGGAAAGCTCACCGTCGGGATTTTAAGCTCGGCGGTATCCGTAACCGCGGACGCGTTTAACAATCTCAGCGACGCCGGCAGCAGCATTGTTACGCTTATAGGTTTCCGGCTGGCGGCGCAGGCTCCGGACAGGGACCATCCCTACGGCCACGGAAGAATCGAATACATTGCGGCAATGATTGTTTCCGGAGTTATTATCCTTATGGGCGTGGAGCTTCTGAAAGAGGGCGCGGAAAAGATATTCAATCCCTCCCCCGCTTCCTCGGGAGCCGTCACGATTTGGGTTCTGGCGGTTTCCATACTTTTTAAGCTTTACATGGCGTATTACAACCAAAAGTACGGCAAAATGATATCCTCCGGCGCGATGGAAGCCGTCGCTCTTGACAGCGTAAGCGACTGCTTCGCCACCGGAGCGGTTCTCGTCTGTTCGGTGATAAACATCATTACCGGCATAAGCCTTGACGGCTGGGCGGCGGCGCTGGTTTCCGTTTTGATAATCACCGCCGGAATAAAGTCCTTTAAGGAAACCGTAGGCCCTCTGCTGGGAAGAGCGCCCGAAAGGGAATTTATAAAAAGCATAGAGGATATTGTTCTGGCACACAGCGAAGCCCACGGCATACACGACCTTGCCGTTCACGATTACGGCCCCGGGCGCGTCATGGTATCCCTTCATGTTGAGGTGGACGGGCGGGAAGATATATTCGAGCTTCACGACGCTGTAGACGCCATTGAGCGGGAAATAACTCAAAAGCTGGGCTGCGAAGCCGTAATACACATGGATCCCATCGCCCTTGACGATGGACGCACGGTAACAATGAAGGGCGAATTGGAGCGTCTGATACACGAAAATATCGACAAAAGCATTACCGTCCATGACTTCCGCATAGTTCCGGGCGCGCGGCGCACCACCGTTATCTTCGACAGCGCGGTTCCGGCGGAGCTGAGCGCACGCTCGGCTGAAATAAAACGCCGGATCGAACAGCTCGTTGAGGACAATTTCGCGAACTGCACGCCCGTAACAAAAATAGATATTCAAATATAACCTAAGCGCAGATGTCCCCCGCCTCTAAGGCGGCGGGTTCCATTTC
>CAZKBV010000045.1:0-12639 GCA_964551215.1 uncultured Oscillospiraceae bacterium
CGTCGTCGGCGACATTTGCGCTGGCGGCGGATGAAGAACCGCCCGAAATACCGGAAGGCGAGGTTGGTAATACGCTGGACGGGGAGCAGCCGCCCGAAATACCGGACGGCGAGGTTGGTAATACGCTGGACGGGGAGCAGCCGCCCGAAATACCGGACGGCGAGGTTGGTAATACGCTGGACGGGCAGCAGCCTCCCGAAAAGCCGGAGGGCGATATGATGAACGGGGAGCAGCCTCCCCAAAAGCCCGACGGCGAGGAAAATGGCGGCTTTAGGCCGACTATGGAGTTTGGCGATGTAAACGCGGACGATTGGTTCTATGACTCCGTACAGCAGGCATATATGCGAGGCTTGGTCGTAGGCGTGAGCGATACGGAATTTTCGCCGTTGTCCGAGCTTACGGGCGGAGCCGTGCTTACAATGCTTTACCGTGCCGATGGCAATACAACATCGGAAAATCAGGCGGAAAATTGGTATGACGAGAGCGTGGAATGGGCAAAGAGCAATTCTATCATAACAGACGCGTGGGATTTTGACCCTACGGCGCCTCTTACACGGGAACAGATGATGGATATACTTTATAACTACATCGCCTATAAGGGAATAGATCAGTCGGAAACGGGCGATATTTCATCCTACGCAGACGCGGCAAGCGTGTCGGATTATGCGGTTGACGCGGCAAAATGGCTTGTAAGCCAAGGCATAATCAAAGGCGATGAAAGCGGTCTGCGCCCGACGGATTCGCTTACCCGCGCTGAAATGTCAACTTTACTCATCAGGACTCTTGATAAGTATAATATCGGAACCAGCCAAGGGGGCGGCCCCGGCGGCCAAGGGGGCGGAGCTATGGGTAAGCCCGACGGAGAGAAGCCGGAAGGCGGCCCCGGTGAACCCGGCGGCTTTGGCGGCTTTGGCGGAGGTTCACAGAACTTTGAGCAAGGCAGTGCCGCTCAAACCATATCCGAAGACGGCTCCTACAGCACAGGCAGCTACGGCTCAACGGGAGATGATGAAAACGCGTTACGAATTGACGGAGCTACCGTTGATTTGGACGGAATAACCGTTGAAAAAAGCTCAGGCAGCTCCTCGAACACCGAAACCGGCGATTTTTACGGCATGAACGCCGCGCTACTCGCTACGAACGGCGCAAATGTTACGATTACAAATTCCGAAGTAACCACCTCCGCAAAGAACGGCAACGGAATATTCAGCTACGGCAGCGGTACGGTCGTTAACGTGTCGGATACGGTCATTACGACAACGTCCGACAATTCCGGCGGAATTCAAACGACGGGCGGCGGCACGACAAACGCGAAAAACCTTACCGTAAACACAAGCGGCAGCTCGGCGGCGGCGATACGTTCCGACCGTGGCGGCGGCACGGTAAATGTTAACGGCGGCACGTATGTCACAAACGGATACAACTCTCCTGCCGTATACTCGACTGCGGATATAACCGTTTCCGAGGCGGCTTTGACGGCAAACAACTCCGAGGCGCTTGTCATTGAAGGGAAAAACTCGATAACCCTCAACGACTGCGAGGTTTCCGGAAATATGAGCGATACGAAGGGTACAAGCTCTGACGAAAACGTACACAGCGTTATGATTTATCAATCCATGTCCGGCGACGCGGACGTGGGAACCTCGTCGTTTACAATGAACGGCGGAGTCCTCACAAGCAATAACGGCGATGTGTTCTATATAACAAACACCCACGCGGTAATAAGGCTTTCGGATGTGAGGATAGATAATAAAGACAGCGACAGCCTCCTTATGCGCGTGAATGGCAACAGCGCGTCGCGGGGCTGGGGCAGCGCGGGAAAAAACGGCGCCCAAGCTGAGGTTACGGTTGATAACCAGGAGCTGAACGGCAATATAGAGGTTGACACAATTTCCACGCTTGCTCTCAGCCTTGAAAACGGAACTGTTTTCAGCGGAACCGTAAATATAACCGAAAACGCTCAGGGCGGCGAGGCGGTTGAGGATAACGCCGTTGTGACAATTGACGCCGCAAGCGCTTGGAATCTTACCGGCGACTGCGTTATAACAAGCCTTACAAACAACGGGACGATTAACTATAACGGCTTCACGATAACTCTTGCCGACGGAAGCGTATTAAGCGAATAATAAAAACGAGACGCGCTTACATAAAACCTGATAAAAATTTTAAAATCCGCCCGCGGCTTTCCGACCTTTGACGATAAGCTGCGGGCGGATAATATCTGTACCTATATTTTTTACGTTGAAATATACAAAATTAAAATTTGATTTATGAAAATAGGGCTTGAAAAGAAACAGTTTCGTTTGCTTCTTTTCAAGCCCTAAATTTTCAGCCCCAAATTTTTCGTAAAGGCAAAAGTGAAAATCCGCTCGGAGACGGCCGCGCGGATCTTTTAAAATTAAAAGCTAAAATTTATTTGTCAAATTCTTCTCTTTTGTCGCAGATACTTTGAATAGTACCCTCTTCCTTGCAACGATTATATTCCATAGCAATAAGAGTGTCGATGCAATGCTGACCCTTTTCATCCAGAGAATGATAATTTTCAATCATAGCGATAGTTTTGTCATTCATAGGAAGGGGAGTATCATAGTTTACAAGCTTGATGTCAAGCTCTTTGCACATAAGAACAACTGTTGTGTAGGCCGTTCCGCCAACACCGTTCTTAAGCGCGCTTGCAACGGTTGTCTGAGGAATTCCGAGATGCATGGCAAAACGACGCACACTGCGATACTGCTTCTTCACCTCGTCAACGATCAAACTGGTTAAGTATTCACTATTCATCAAAAACACCTCGTTCCAATTAAAAAATTTACTGTAACTTACCTTTTTGGCCGGAAAATTTATTTAAAATTACTTTCCTTTTTTAGTATAGTACAAATTTTAGTGAATGTCAATACATTTGGCAAAAAAAGTTTTATTTTTTTTAAAGTTTGTCCTTTAATGTCGAAATTCCGAAAGAAAATTAACAATTTCCGAAAAATTCATAAAATGAGAGGCTTTTACGAGAATTGTACCCTCATCGGGAAGGGCTTCGTCAATATGAGAAAGAAAATCTTCCTTGGCAGGGAAATATAGCGCCCGTCCTCCGGCGGCCATGCAGCCGTCGTATATGCTTTTTGCAAGCTCTCCCACGGCAATCACAACGCCGACGCCTTTTTCAGCCGCATAAACGCCCACTTCATAGTGCAGCCTTGGAGCGGAGGAGCCAAGCTCCCCCATGTCGCCGAAAACCGCCGCAGTGTTTTGGGAGCGGTCGCAGGTCAAAAGGTCAATGCCCGCCTTCATGGAGGCGGGGGCGGCATTGTAGCAGTCGTCAATAATTTTCGTTTTGCCCCGATTTATTATATTGACCCGCCCGTCAATGGTGGAGGCGGCCTTTATCCCTTGGCTGATTTCCTCGTCCGTAAGGCCGGTGAGAAGCCCGACTCCCGCCGCGGCGGCGGCGGCGTAGACGATATGCTCTCCGGGGATTGAGGTTTCCCACTTTATTTCCCGCCCGTTTGTCTTAAAGCTTCCCTCGGAGCCTTCAAAGCCCTTGGAGCGGTAATTAGTCAGCAGTATGTCCTTTTCGCCGTAGGGAAAGCCCCCTTCCCCCGTGCCGAAATAGCGGACGCCGGAGCGGCGGATAGTTCTTAAAAGCCGGTCGTCTCCGTTTAAAAGAGCGGGAGCGTCGTCCCTCATGTGGAGGAAAATCTCGCTTTTGGCTTTAAGTATTCCTTCTTGGGAGCCTAAGTTTTCCATATGCGAATGGCCTATGTTGGTAATTACGCAAATGTCCGGCCGAGCTATGGAGCTGAGCAGCTCCATTTCGCCGTAGCCGCTCATGCCCATTTCAATAACAGCGGCTTGGGTTTCCTCCGTCATGGAAAGTATTGTAAGGGGAAGCCCTATCCCGTTATTAAAATTGCCCTTGGTTTTAAGGGTTCTGTATTTTTGGGAAAGAACCGAAGCCGTAACCTCCTTGCAGGTGGTTTTGCCTACGCTGCCTGTTATGCCGATTACCTTTACGTTCAGGCTTTGACGGTAAAAGGCGGCTATGCGCTGAAGCGCCGCCACGGAATTTTCGACCAAAATATAGGCGGCGCCGACGATGGGTCTTTCCGCGACGGCGCATATGGCTCCGTTTTCCGCCGCCGCCGCTGTGTAGTCGTGACCGTCGGAGCGTTCGCCCTTTATGGCAATAAAAAGGCTGCCGCTGACGCATTTGCGGCTGTCGGTTTCAACTGTGCTTATATTTTCGCCGAGGATTTCCTCCGAACCGAAGTATTTTCCTCCGGAGGCCTTGACTGCGGCGGAAACTGTAAGTCCCTTCAGCATAGGTCAATCCTCCTTGGCAAGCTCGATTATTCTGCGGCAAAGCTCGCCGTAGGATATTCCGGCGGCGGCGGCCTCCTGAGGAATAAGGCTGGTGGGAGTCATGCCGGGAAGATTGTTGGCTTCAAGGCAGTAGCTTTTCCCCTCATCGGTAAGAATAAAGTCCATTCTGGCGTATCCCTTGAGCTGAAGGCTTTCAAACGCGGCAAGAGCCGCCTCTCCCATAGCTTTTTCGGTTTCGGGAGAAATATCCGCCGGACAGATTTCGTCCGTAAGGCCGGGCTGATATTTGTTTTTGTAGTCGTACCAGCCCTCCTTGGGAATTATTTCAATAGGGGGAAGGTAACGATGCCCCAACACTCCGCAGGAAAATTCCCGCCCCTTTATGTATTCCTCGACAATAAGCTCGTTTTCGTAGGCGAAGGCTTCGTTTACGGCTTTTTCAAATTCTTCTTCCGTGCGGGCAATGGAAACCCCTATGGAGGAGCCGCCGCTGCAAGGCTTTATAACCAGAGGAAGGGAACCGAAGTCCCCGCTGACCGCCTTGTGTCCTCTTTTGAGCCTTGCTCCCCGAGGAGTGAGAACTCCGTCCTTAAGGAACATCTGCTTTGTGACAGCCTTATTCATTGCCATTGCGCTGCCAAGATATCCGCTGCCGGTATATTTGACTCCCAGCATATCAAAGGCGGCCTGAAGCCGTCCGTTTTCTCCGTCGCCGCCATGGAGGGCGATGAAAACAATGTCGGAATATTGACAAAGCTCTATTATGTTTTTGCCGAACATACCCTTTACGTCGGGGTCACGGGACGCCTTTACGGCGTCCAAATCGGGCACAGCTTCTGAAATTTTGCCGACGGGAACGGGCTGCACGGCTTTTTCAAAGGCTTCCTCAACGGTTCCGGAAAGCTCCAGACCCATAAAAAGATCCGCCGTAACAGCATGATGCCCTAACTTTACAAGGGCGTTTTGAACCATTGCGCCGGTGGTGAGAGATACGTTGCGCTCGGAGCTTAAGCCTCCGCACAAAACCAGAATATTCATAGTGGGTTCTACCTCCAAAATTCAGTATGAATACATTATACAAATAAATTACGGCAATGTCAACAGAGCATATTAATCTTCGGGCGACAAAATAACCGTAACGGGTTCTCGGGAAAGCACCTCCCGAGCCGCAGACCACAGCGATTCCTTGGAAAGGGCGGCGATTTCCCCCAAAAGCTCTCCGCCCGTGCGCGGCTTTTTCCTTAAAAGCATATCCCGCCCCATTGAACGCATAACGGAGGATGGAGCTTCCGAGGACATAATGCATGAACAGCGGAGCTGGCTTTTTACCTTTTCGATTTCGTAATCCGTGGGGCCTTCTTCTTTGAAACGGTAAAGGATGTTAAGCATAAGATCTTCCGCTTCGGCGGCCTTTTCCGGAGAAACGGCGGTGTATACGCCGAAGGCTCCGCCGGTCATAAAAAAGTCCGAATAGGAGTACACGTTGTAGCAAAGTCCCCGTTTTTCCCGCATTTCCTGCACAAGGCGGCTGCTCATGCCTCCGCCAAGTATTTCTCCGACGGCGGCAAGGCTCAAAGCCCCCGAATTTTTCGCGTCATACCCCTCAAAGCCTATGCAAATGTGGGTTTGTTCTATGTCGGAATGTTTTTCCTCGCGCCCGCCGGTAAAGCGGGGAATCGGGTCGGCAAAGGGAGTGAAGGCTTTACGGCGGCTGCCGAAAAATTCCTCCGCCGCGGAAATAAGCTCGGCTTCGCTGAAACAGCCCGCCACCGACAGCACAGTGTTTTCCGGCGCGTACATACGGTCAAACCAGCTTAAAAGAGCGCCGCGGCTGAGGTTCTCCACGGCACGGACACTGCCGGTTATGCTTCTGCCGAAGGAACCGCCCCACTGCTTTGCCGCCGCAAGGTCGTGAATAACGTCCTCGGGGCTGTCCTCGTACATATTGATTTCTTCGATTATTACCCGCCTTTCCTGCTCCAGCTCGCTTTCGTCGAAAACGGAATTAAAGTACATATCGCTGAGTATGTCTAACGACAGTCTGAGACTGTCCCCAAGAGTTTTTGTGTGGAAGCAGGTATAGTCCCGGCAGGTGTAGGCGTTTATCTGACCGCCCACAAAATCCATTTCCTCGGAAATCTGCCGCGCTGTGCGGCTTTTTGTACCCTTAAAGAGCATATGCTCTATAAAATGGCTTGCTCCGCTTTCCATTTCCGATTCGTATATGCTTCCGCTTTTTATCCATAGCCCGATGGCCGCGCTTTTTGAGGGAAGGGAGCGGTATACCAGCGGAAGTCCGTTTTTCAGTTTATGTATTTTGTACATTGCGTCACCTTAATGTATAAGCAGGTGCAAAATTTCAAATTTGCACCTGCTTGTTTTAAATCGGAGCAACGCTCCATCAAGCTTGCTTGAAATGGAACCCGCCGCCTTAGAGGCGGGGGACATCTGCGCTTAGGTTATAGTTGTCGGCCTACTCAATCACCGAAACAAACGCCCAGAGCCTTTGCCATCTGCACAAGCTCTCCGTTGGGGTCTACGTTCTTGGTTTTCTGACCGATTACATCTTCGAGGGACGCGTAACCTATGCTGTCGCCGTGAAGCGATACGATATTGCCGAATTTGCCTTGCATTGCAAGCTCAACCGCGGCATAGCCGTAACGGGAGGAAAGAATTCTGTCGTGGCCTGTGGCTGAGCCGCCTCTCTGAACGTGGCCCAAGACCGTAGCGCGGGCTTCGTTGTTGCAAAGCTCCTCAAGCCGGTCGGCAACGACCTGCGCAACGCCGCCCAGACGAATTGGGTCGGGGCTGTCCTCGCGAACCTTAAGCACAACGGCCTCGCCGTCCTTGGATTTTGCGCCCTCGGCGCAGGCAACTATCGCAAAGTCCTTTCCGGCGGCAAAATCGGCCTTTATTTTTTCCGCAACCTTATTTATATCGTATGGAATTTCGGGAATAAGAATAACGTCCGCCGCTCCGGCGATACCGCCGTGAAGGGTGAGCCAGCCGGCTCCGCGCCCCATAATCTCAACAACCATGATGCGCCCGTGGGATTTAGCCGTGGTGCGGATTCTGTCGAAGGATTCCGTAGCAACGGAAATAGCCGTATCGAAGCCGAAGGTATAGTCTGTTTCGGCAAGGTCATTGTCAATGGTTTTGGGAATACCTATAACGTTTACTCCCTTACGGGCGAAATCTCTGCCGCTGGTGAGAGTTCCGTCGCCGCCTAAAATCAACAGAGCGTCTATGCCGGAATCCTTAAGATTCCGAACAGCGACGTCGCTTACGTCGTGATACTTGATTTTTCCGTTTTCGTCGCGGACGATATTGTCGTTTTCGTCACGGACGGGATAGACAAAAAGATTATCTTTATTGGAGCTTTTCAGAATTGTGCCGCCCTCGCCGAGAATTTCCTGAACGCTGTCGAGGGTGAGATTCACAAAGTCCTTGTGATAAAGGCCGTGATAGCCCTTTCTTATTCCTACAACCTCAAGACCGTACTTGCATATGGCGGTTTTTGTAACCGCGCGGATTACGGCGTTAAGACCGGGACAGTCACCGCCGCCTGTAAGAATCGCAATTTTTTTGATGTCGCTCATTGTACTATGCCTCCTGATATATGAATAAAATATTAGTTCGGAAAAGAAGTTTGTTTACTCACTATGTATAATACACTAAACCGGAAAATTTTTCAAGCCCCTTTTGGAAATTTTTTGATTTTTTATGAAAAACATACGCTCTCTTTAATAAGTTTGTATTGATTTTCGCGGCAAAATAGTGTATAATAAAAAAACAAAGCGGGCAAAAAAGCTACCTATCTGAAAGGATGAGCAAAATGGAAGAAAAATATTCAAACTTTATTGACGATATTATTTCACAGGATCTGGCCGAGGGCCGTGAAAATAAAGTACACACCCGTTTTCCGCCGGAGCCTAACGGCTATCTGCATATAGGAAGCGCCAAGGCTATATGGATAAATTTCATGGCGGCGAAAAAGCACGGGGGGCTTTTCAATCTGCGCTACGATGACACCAACCCCGTTAAGGAGGACGATGAGTTCGTAAAGGCCATCGAAGCCGACCTTCACTGGCTGGGGGCCGACCCTACGGGGGGAATATATTACGGCAGCGATTATTTTGACAAGTGCTGTGAGTTTGCCGAAAAGCTTATACGGGACGGCAAGGCCTTCGTCTGCGACCTTTCCCACGAGGAAATGGCTCAGTACAGGGGTACTCTTACGGAGCCCGGCAGGGAAAGCCCCTACAGGAACCGCTCCGTTGAAGAAAATCTCGACCTGTTCCGCCGTATGAAGGCAGGGGAATTTCCCGAAGGAAGCCGCACTCTCCGCGCGAAAATAGATATGGCGTCCTCCAATATGAATATGCGCGACCCCGTTATTTACCGCATACTTTACGCTCATCACCACCGCCAAGGGGACAAGTGGTGCATATACCCAATGTACGATTTCGCCCACCCCATACAGGACGCCTTGGAGGGCATAACCCATTCCCTCTGCTCCATAGAGTTTGAAAACCACCGCCCTCTTTACAACTGGGTAATTGACAATATTTGGGACGAAAACGAACCTGCCCTTACAACCAAGCCCCACCAGTGGGAGTTTGCGCGGCTTAACATGACATACACCGTCATGAGCAAAAGGTACCTGCGCAAGCTGGTTGAGATGGGATATGTGGACGGATGGGACGACCCGCGTATGCCAACCCTTCAGGGGCTTCGCAGAAGGGGATATACGCCTTCGGCAATATTCGACTTTATCGAGCGCAGCGGCGTTGCCAAGGCCAACAGTATGTCCGATATAAGACTGCTGGAATACTGCATATGTGAGGAGCTTAACAATTCCGCCCTGAGAAGGGTTGCGGTCATAGAGCCTCTTAAGGTGACGGTTACAAACTATCCCGAGGGCAAAACGGAATTTTTCGACCTTCCCAACCACCCTCTTAAGCCGGAATTGGGAACGAGAAAAATGCCCTTTACCCGCAATCTGTGGATTGAGAGAAGCGACTTTATGGAGACGCCCGTCCCCGGCTTTAAGCGGCTCCGTCCCGAAGGGGAGGTAAGGCTCATGGGTTCCTATATAATGAAGTGCGAGGAGATAGTCCGCGACGAAAACGGAAACGTTACCGAGCTGAAATGTACTGTGGATTTGGAAACAGGATGCAACAAGCCCGCCGACGGACGAAAGGTAAAGGGCAACATCCACTGGCTCAGCAGTGAAAACTGCGTAGATAAAGAGGTGCGCTACTACGACAATATTTTCAATAAGGAAAATGTCGCCACCCTTCTGGAAGACGACAACTTCAACGAATTTATAAACCCCGAGTCGCTGACGGTTTATCCCGATGCCAAGTTGGAGCCGTCTCTTGAACAGGCGTCGGCGGGGGAAGCCTTCCAGTTTGTGCGCATGGGCTATTTTACCCACGACAGCAAAAACAGCGGCGTGTTTAACCGCACGGCCCCTCTTAAGAGCGGCTTTAAACCGGAATAAGGAATAAAATAAAAAAGGAGCAAACAATGCTTACAGCGGAAATTATAGCCGTGGGAACGGAGCTGCTCATGGGGCAGATCGTAAATACAAACGCACAGTATTTGTCTGAAAGGCTGACACAGCCCGGAATAGCCGTGCTTTACCAAAGCGTTGTGGGGGATAATCCCCAAAGGCTAAGGGAAGAAACTGAGCGCGCCAAGGACAGGTGCGATATAATTATCTTTACGGGGGGCTTAGGCCCTACGGACGATGACCTTACAAAGGAAACCGTTGCGGAGGTTTTCAATAAAAAATTGGAGCTTCACCGCCCCAGTCTGGACAAAATAAAGGCCTACATCAAGGGCTGGGACAAAAATATGCCTCCCAACAATATTAAACAGGCCTATCTTCCGGCGGACGGCGTTATAATCCCCAACAACAACGGCACGGCTCCCGGCTGCATAATGGAGGACGGGGGCTGCACGGCAATACTTTTGCCGGGGCCTCCTTCGGAAATGAAGCCCATGTTTGAAGAAACCGTTCTGCCGTATCTGAGCCGCCGCTGCGGGCAGACTCTTTATTCCGTAGTTCTTCGGCTGTTCGGCATAGGCGAAAGCGCCGCCGCTCTGAAAATTGACAACCTTATAAAAAACCGGACAAATCCTACCGTTGCGCCCTACGCCAAGGACGCGGAGGTCACCTTCCGCGTAACCGCCTTGGCGGAAAACGAAACTCGGGCGAAGGAGCTTCTTGCTCCGGTGATTGAAGAAATTTACCGTGAGCTGGGGGAATATATTTACGCCGAGGGCGACGGCGCAACCATGGAGGAAACCGTGGTAAAGCTGCTTAAGAAAAAAGGGAAAACCCTTGCCACGGCGGAAAGCTGCACCGGCGGCCTTATAGGCGAAAAAATCACAAGCGTTCCGGGCTCCAGCGAGGTGTACGGCTTCGGCTTTATAACCTATGCCAACGAAGCCAAGGAGCGGCTTCTGGGCGTTAAGCGCGAAACTCTTGAAGCGTACGGAGCCGTCAGCCCCGAAACTGCCGCCGAAATGGCGGAAGGCGCCAGAAGAAACAGCGGAGCGGATATAGCCGTTGCCGTAACGGGCATAGCGGGCCCGGGAGGCGGCACGCCGGAAAAGCCCGTAGGGCTTGTGTACGTGGGCGTTTCCTCGGAAAACGGCACAAATACAGTTCGTCTGGAGTTAAGCGGCAACCGTGACAAAGTGCGTCAGAGGACGTGTATGAACGCTCTGAATCTTGTGCGCAAAGAATTATTGAGATAAATTTACAAAAGCTATTGACAAACGGAGCTTTATGTCGTATAATAAGAACAGATGTTCGTAAAATATATAGGAGGGTGAGAAAAAATGGCGAAGGATAAAGACAGCAAGGTTTTAAAGCCGGTCGTTGACATACAGGAGGCGGAGGCTAAAAAGGAAGCTCTGGCTCTGGCGATGAGTCAGATAGAAAAGCAGTTCGGCAAGGGCAGTGTTATGCGTCTGGGGCAAAATGCCCGTCTCGCGGTGGACGCGATACCTACCGGCGCGTTGAGCCTTGACATAGCTTTGGGCATAGGCGGCGTTCCCCGGGGAAGAATAGTTGAGATATACGGCCCCGAATCCAGCGGTAAAACAACGGTGGCTCTGCATATAGTGGCGGAGGCCCAGAAGCGTGGCGGCGAAGCGGCGTTTATAGATGCGGAACACGCTCTTGATCCGGCATATGCGGCGGCTATCGGCGTGGATGTTGACAGCCTTATCATTTCCCAACCCGATACCGGCGAGCAGGCTCTTGAAATAACCGAAACTCTCACCCGAAGCGGCGCTTTGGACGTTATAGTTATCGACTCTGTCGCGGCTCTTGTTCCCAAGGCGGAAATCGAAGGGGAGATGGGCGACGCTTCCGTTGGACTTCAGGCAAGGCTTATGAGCAAGGCTCTGCGCAAGCTTGCCGGAGTAGTAAACAAAAGCAACACCGTCTGCATATTTATAAACCAGCTTCGTGAAAAAATAGGCATTATGTACGGCAATCCCGAAACCACCGCCGGCGGCAGGGCGCTTAAGTTTTATGCGTCTGTGCGCCTTGACGTGCGCCGTCAGGACGTAATAAAGAACGGCTCCGAGTTTATCGGAAACCGCACAAGGGTAAAGGTCGTTAAAAATAAGGTGGCTCCTCCCTTTAAAGAGGCGGAGTTCGATATTATGTACGGTAAGGGCATAAGCACCGTAGGCTGTATCCTTGACGCGGCGGTAGAACTGGGAATTATCCAGCGGGGCGGCGCATGGTTCAGCATGGACGGTCAGCGTCTGGGTCAGGGACGAGACAATGTAAAGAAGATGATGGAGGAAGACCCCGAATTCACCGCGAAGGTAGACGCTCTTGTAAGAGCCAGACTGGCGGAAATGAGTGCCGAGCCGGAGGCTCCGAAGGAAGAAAGCAAGAGTATACCGGAGGAGGAATGATGCCGCTATACGGCTTCGGTTTACATAATTTAAAATTTATGGACGGCAAAAAAGCTAATTTTTAATTCTATGAGAAATTAATTATGTAAATATTGTAGGGAGGACGTATATTATCCGCCTGCTGACAAAAGCAAAATATACGAATTAGACTTCTTTTCAACCTTTTTAAGCTTCTTTTCAGCGTGAAAAGAAGCAAAAGCGCCGGGGGGATTTCGATTTCCCCCCGGACCCCCTTAAAACGAACAAGAGGGGAGTGCCCCTCTTGTATCACCCCCGCGTGGCGCGGGAGTGGACAATATTATGCTTGTGTTTGCATGACATTTAAATCGGAGCAACGCTCCATCAAGCTTGCTTGAAATGGAGCTTGCGAAC
>CAZKBV010000046.1:0-12486 GCA_964551215.1 uncultured Oscillospiraceae bacterium
TTTTTTTAACACATAATATTTCTGCAAATATTCCTAAAAAAATTAAAAAATACTATTGAAATTCCCGAAAAAGTATTGTATTATATAGTTAAAGTAACAACGAAAGGAAATGATACCTATGAAACTGTTTATTGATACCGCCATTGTCGAAGATATCAAAAAAGCCAACGATTTGGGCGTTATCTGCGGCGTAACCACAAATCCCTCCCTCATCGCCAAATCCGGTCGGGATTTTAAAGAGGTAATCAAAGAAATCGCCTCCATTGTTGACGGGCCGATCAGCGCCGAAGTAAGCCCCCATGCCGAAACCGCCGAGGAAATGGTGTCTCAGGCCCTGGAGCTGGCAAAAATACATAAGAATATAGTTATCAAGATTCCCATGACTCTTGAAGGGCTTAAAGCCTGCAAGCGGCTTACCGCAAAGGGCATCAAGACAAATGTCACTCTTGTCTTTAGCTCCACACAGGCTCTTCTTGCGGCTCGCGCCGGCGCCACATATGTTTCTCCCTTCCTTGGCAGATTGGACGATATCGGCATGAACGGCATGAATCTTATCGAAGAAATTGTTGATATTTTCGATACTCATGGAATCACCACAGAAATAATCGCCGCCTCGGTCCGCCATCCCATCCATGTTGTTGAAGCGGCTCGTCTCGGGGCCCACATCGCGACCGTTCCCTACAGTGTAATCGTTCAGATGTCCAAGCATCCTCTTACGGATATCGGCATAGAACGCTTTAAAAAAGATTGGGACGACGCAAACGTAAAGTAATCCCTTCTCCGAATTAAATATCGGCGTACAAAAAGAGACTGTAAAAGCAAATGTATTTGTTTTTTACAGCCTCTTTTCCATAAATCAAATTTTAATCCTATTTTTTTGAAACGCTTTCAGTCGATGAAGAAACGCAAATATCCCTTTAATCTCCCTTATTCGGTCTTAGGATCTTCGCTTTCCGTATCGCTTTCCGCTTCTTCCGCGGCCTCGCCGCTGACCTTTTGCGTTTCCTCTGTGGCGGCGTGTTCGGTTTTTGCCGCCGAAACAACGCTGACCCCTTCGCTAAGACGCATAAGCCTTATGCCCTTCGTATTGCGGCCTATGGTGCTTATATCACCGGCGGAAATCCTGATTACAACACCTTCGCTGGTAATGAGCATTATGTCATCGTCGTCTGTCACGCAGTACACTCCCACAACATTGCCCGTCTGCTCGGTAATCTTATAGGTGCGTATGCCTATGCCTCCTCTTGACTGGACGCGGTAAGCGTCAATGCTTGTACGCTTTCCGTAGCCCTTTTCCGTAACAAGAAGCAGCTCGCCGCCTTCGCGCGGTACGCACATTCCCGCAACATAGTCCCCCTCGCGGCAGGTAATGGCCTTTACTCCTCGGGAATTTCTTCCGAGAGGTCTCGCGTCCGTTTCGTTAAAGCGGATAGCCATACCGTCATGAGTTGCGACCACAACTTCGTCGGTGCCGTCGCTGATGTCCACCTTGATAAGCTCATCGCCCTCGTCAAGGGAAATTGCTATAAGCCCTCCCCTTCTGGCGCTGTTGTATTCCATAAGTCCGGTTTTTTTGATTACGCCGTTTTTGGTACACATTATCAGATATTTCCCGTCCTCAAAGGTGCGGATGGGAATGACCGCCGTAATCCTTTCATCGTTTTCTATGGGAAGAAGATTTATAATTGCCGTTCCCTTTGCCTGACGGCCCGCCTCCGGAAGCTGATAAGCCTTAAGCCGGTACATTCTGCCCTTGTTTGTGAAGAACAGCACATTGTCGTGAGTGGAGGAGGAGAAAATCGTCTCCACATAATCCTCCTCACGGGTCTGGAGCCCTGTAACGCCGCGTCCGCCCCGCTTTTGGCTCTTATAGGTGTCGGTAGGCATACGCTTGATATACCCGTAATGGGTTAACGTAATAACGTTTTCTTCTTCTTCGATAAGATCCTCGATGTCTATATCGTCCACCATATTTGTTATTTCCGTACGACGCTCGTCGCCGTATTTTTCTTTGATTTCCGTAAGCTCCCGCTTTATTATTTCAAGCACCATGTACTCATTTTCAAGCACATCGTTATAGTATTTTATTTTTCCCAGAAGGTCATCGTATTCATTCTGAATCTTTTCTTTTTCCAAGCCCTGAAGCCTTGCCAGACGCATATCAAGTATCGCCTTGGATTGATCCTCCGAAAGGGAAAAAGCTTCCATAAGTCTTTCCTTGGCGTCGTCGTAGCTGTTTCTGATAATCTTTATAATTTCATCAATGTGATCCAGCGCTATAAGCAGCCCTTCCAGAATATGAGCTCTGGCCTTTGCCTTGGCAAGGTCGTATTTTGTTCTGCGGCGGATAACCTCCTCCTGAAAAGCCACGTAATTTTCAATTACCTGCTTAAGAGTCAGCACCTTCGGCTGTCCGTCCACAAGAGCCAGCATAATAACTCCGAAGGTTTCCTGCATTTGTGTATTTTTATAGAGATTGTTAAGCACAACGTTGGCGTTGGCGTCCCGCTTTACCTCTATAACAATTCTCATGCCGTTTCTGTCGGATTCGTCTCTCAGACCGCTGATTCCCTCAAGACGCTTTTCGCGAACAAGATCCGCGATTTTTTCAATAAGACGGGCCTTGTTTACCTGATAGGGAATCTCCGTCACGATTATTTTCTGCTTCGAGCCTTCTTCTCCTTCTATTTCCGCTCTGGAACGCATAAGTATTTTTCCCCGGCCTGTGTGGTAAGCGGCACGGATGCCGCTCCGTCCCAAAATAAGACCGGCAGTGGGAAAATCGGGGCCTTTAATGTAATTTATAAGCTCGTCGATGGATATGTCTCGGTTGTTGATATAAGCAATCGTTCCGTCAATTACCTCGCTGAGGTTGTGGGGCGGAATGTTTGTCGCCATTCCCACCGCGATGCCGGAGCTTCCGTTTATAAGAAGCTGGGGTATTCTTGAAGGCAGCACCGTAGGCTCCCGAAGGCTGTCGTCGAAGTTAGGCCCGAAATCAACGGTATCCTTGTCGATGTCGTTAAGTACCTCAAGAGCAATCTTGCTCATTCTGGATTCGGTATAACGGTAAGCGGCCGGCGGATCTCCGTCCACGCTGCCGAAGTTTCCGTGACCGTCTATAAGGGGATATCTCAAAGAGAAATCCTGCGCCATGCGCACCATAGCGTCGTAAACGCTGGCGTCGCCGTGGGGATGGTATTTACCGAGCACATCGCCGACGGTTGCCGCGCACTTTTTATAGGGCTTGTCGGGAGTATACCCCGCCTGGTACATTGTGTACAATATTCTTCTGTGAACAGGCTTAAGTCCGTCTCTTACGTCGGGCAAAGCACGGCTCACAATAACGCTCATGGCATATTGAATGTATGAGCTTTTCATTTCATGAGTCAGCTCAACGTCAACTATATTTCCGGCATAAAATTCCTTCTGCTCTTCTGCCATAATTACCTTCCTTTCTCAAAGCCAGTTTCCCTTAAATGTCAAGATTTGTGGCGTTCTTAGAGTTGACCTCGATAAATTCTTTTCTCGGCTCTACTTTGTCTCCCATGAGAATGGTAAATATTTCGTCCGCGGCTACGGCGTCGTCCAATGTGACGCGAAGCATATTTCTGTGTTCGGGATTCATCGTGGTTTCCCAAAGCTGTTCCGGATCCATCTCGCCCAGACCTTTATAACGCTGAACGTCAATTTTAACGTCTTGGCCGTATTTTTCCTTCATTTCTTTTATGGCGCGTTCCTGTTCTTCCTCCGTGTAGGTGTACATTTCCTCTTTACCCCTCTTGTTTTTAAACAGGGGAGGCTGAGCCAAGTACACATGGCCTTCTTCAATAAGGGGACGCATAAAGCGGAAGAAGAATGTCAAAAGCAGAGTTCTGATATGGCTTCCGTCCACATCGGCATCGGCCATAATTATTACTTTGCCGTATCTCAGCTTAGTAATATCAAATTCGTCGCCTATTCCCGCCCCCAAAGCGGTAATTACCGGAGTAAGCTTGTCGTTGCCGTAAACCTTGTCCATACGGGCTTTTTCCACGTTAAGCATTTTTCCCCAAAGAGGAAGTATGGCCTGATAGTTTCGGTCCCTTCCCTGCTTTGCGCTGCCTCCCGCGGAATCTCCCTCCACAATGTAAACCTCTGTTCTTTCAATGCCGTTTTCAATGCAGTCCGCCAGCTTGCCCGGCAGAGTCGTATTGTCGAGGGCGGTTTTTCTTCGGGTAAGCTCTCTTGCCTTTCTCGCGGCTTCCCGGGCGCGGTTCGCGGTCATGGCCTTATCTATTATAAGCCTTGCCACAGAGGGGTTTTCCTCCAAAAAGTTTGTGAGAGTTTCGTTCATTCCGTTTTCGACCAAGGAACGGACCTCAATATTTCCCAGCTTTGTTTTGGTCTGCCCTTCAAACTGAGCCTCGGCGATTTTTACGGAAATAACCGCCGTAAGCCCTTCGCGGACATCGTCGCCGCTGAGCTTTCTGTCGCTGTCCTTTATTAAATTGTACTTTCTGCCGTAGTCGTTGATAATTTTTGTAAGAGCGTTTTTAAAGCCTGTCTCATGATACCCGCCCTCGGTGGTATGTATGTTGTTCGCGAAGGACACAATAACCTCGTTGTAGTCGGTGTTGTACTGCATCGCGATTTCAACATTCATATCCTCCCGTTCGGTTTCGAGATAAATAACCTCCGGATGAAGCACTTCCTTTGTACGGTTGATGTACTCAACAAAGGACTTTATTCCTCCCTCGTACATAAGGCTTTCCTTTTTTTCTTCATCTTCACGCTTGTCGGTTAAGGTAATGCGTATGCCTTTGTTAAGAAAGGCCTGCTCTCTCATGCGCCGCAAAAGCACCTCATGGTCGAACTCGAGAACGTCGAATATTTCGCTGTCGGGCTTAAACCGCGTAGTCGTGCCGGTGTGATCCGTCTCGCCTATTATTTTAAGAGGCTCCACGGGCTTTCCCCTGAGATATTTCTGATAGTGGACGTGCTTTCCGTCGTGAACCCACACCTCAAACCACTCGCTGAGAGCGTTTACCACGCTGGCGCCCACTCCGTGCAGACCGCCGCTTACCTTGTATCCGTCGCCGCCGAATTTTCCTCCCGCGTGAAGCATTGTATGAATTACCTCAACGGTGGAAACTCCCTCCTTGGGATGTATGCCCGTGGGAATACCGCGGCCGTTGTCGGTAACCTTAATTATATTATCCTTCTCAATGTCTACCTCGATATGTGTGCAATACCCCGCAAGAGCCTCGTCGATACTGTTGTCCACTATTTCATATACAAGATGGTGGAGGCCGTTTTCTCCTGTTGAGCCGATGTACATACCCGGTCTTTTGCGAACAGCTTCAAGCCCTTCAAGAACCTGTATTTGGCTCTCGTCATAAACCTTTGTTGTTTTTTCCTCCAATTTGCTCATCCTTTCCGATTATTCAATATATATTAAACGGCGGAATTGTTGTTTTCACCGTAATTGCTTTTAAATTCATTCCTTTACAGTATTTCCTGCTCCGCCCTTTTTAAAAGGGTGGACGAAGACATCTGAGAAACATAAATTTTTGTTTTTCCCTTTTCGCTGCATATAACATAAGATTTCGGAATATCCTCGGAAACATTTAAAATTTTGCCGTTATTTTCATTTATCCTTAAAAATTCTTTTGTTTTTTTGCTGACCGATGTGGTTTCCAAATCAAGTATTGCCACAATATCCCTAAGCTTAACCACAGTTTGTCCTCCAAGATGAAGATACATTTCGCTTCACTCCCGAACTACCCTTCCGTTTTCTATCAGTATTTTTTTTCCAAAATCGCCCATATCGGAATTTTCCGGCTCGGTGCAGGTAATAATAACTTGTTTTTCCATAATCCTTTGAGTAAGAAAATCCCTTCTCCGCTTGTCCAGCTCGCTCATTATATCGTCTAACAGCAACACCGGATATTCCCCCGTTTCCTCCTTTAACAGCTCCATCTGCGCAAATTTAAGAGCGAGAACCGTGCTTCTTTGCTGCCCTTGGCTCGCGAAGCTTCGGGCGTTTTTTTCATTTATTTTAAATGTCAAATCGTCCCTATGAGGACCCACAAAGCAGATTTTGTTCTCCTTTTCGCTTTTTTCCATTGCTTCCAGCTTATTTAAAAAGGCTTTTTTTGTGTCGCTGTAATTGCCTTCAAAAGCCGCCCCTGAATTATAACGAATCTCCAGCTTTTCCTTCCCGCCCGAAATTTCAGCCTGAACCTTTTTCGCGGCGGATTTTATTTTTTCAATGTAGCTGTGGCGCATAATTATTATTTTGGAGCCTATTTCCGCAAGCTGATTGTTAAACACCGGCAGCATATCGTATTTTTCCTGCTTCAGGAGGCTGCTTTTCTGTTTAAGAATGAGATTGTATGTCATAAGAGACGCAAGGTAAGACGGTTTCATTGGTATAATGGAGCTGTCCATAAACCTGCGCCTTAAATCCGGAGAACCCTTTACCAAATTCATCTCGTCGGGAGTGAACAGCACGCATACAAACCGGCCTATAAGCTGACTTGTTTTTTTCAGCTCGATATCGTTCAGCGTTATTTTCTTATGCTTTCCGTCAAATTTTATTTCTCCGCAAAACTCCCTGTTTTCGGCCTCAAATTCAAGGCCTATTTTTCCCGTTTCGCAGCCGCTTCTTATCGCGTCGCGGCTCCCTCCTCTAAGGCCCCTCCCCTGAGAAAAATAATATATGGCCTCCAAAGCGTTGGTTTTTCCCATGCCGTTGCCGCCGTATATTATATTTATCCCCGGGGAAAACTCCATATTTTCCTCACAGTAATTGCGAAAATCCTTTAAATACAGTTTTTTAACGTTCATTTTCCAAACCAAGCGCTATGATATATTCCTTGCCGTCAAACGAAAAACGGTCTCCCGGATAAAGCTTTCTTCCCCGCCTTAATTCCGTTTCACCGTTAACGCTGACCAGTCCGTCTGTTATATAATGCTTCGCTTCGCCGCCTTGGTAGGCGGCTCCGCCCAGCTTCATCGCCGAATCCAGCTTTATATATTCGGTGGAAATATTAATAATACTCATGTTGTTCATCTCTTTTTTACAGCCTTACCGGAAGCACCATAAACAAGTATGACTCGTCCTCGGGACAGCTTATTATTATGGGACTTAACGGCGAGTTAAATCGAAACAGTATTCTTTCGTCCTCACAGCGCGCGACAGCGTCATGAATAAATTTATAATTAAAGCCAACCGTCGTTTCCTCATCGTCGTAATCACATTCCACAAAATCGTTCACTTTTCCGAGCTGAGTTTCGCACTTTATTTTTATTTTTCCATCGGTAAAAATAAATTTTATGGAATTTTTGTTTACGTTTTCTATTATAGGCTCCACTCTTTCTATGGTTTTTATAAAAGCTTGGCTGTCAACGGTAAATTCCGATTTAAACTGCTGAGGAATGATTTGCTTGTACGAAAAATATTCCCCGTCTATAAGCCTTGTCGTAAGCTTAAAGCTGCCGCAGTCGAACAACGCCTGATTTTCCCCTACGGTTATCGTTACCGTGCTTTCGTCGTCGTCCTTAAGCATACTCTTTAGGTCGTTAAGGGTTTTTCCGGGGACGATAAATTTCATATTTTCCTCTGTCGAGCTTTCTGTTTCTTTTTTTATAAGAGCCATTCTTACAAGATCCAAAGAAACTATCGTCAAAGAATCGTTTTCCGCCTCAAAAAGAGATCCCTTAAGCACTCTCCTTATCTCGTCGGGATTTGTGCTTACGGCAAATATGGTTTTGTTTATCATGTCCTTAAGAACCGAAGAAGATATACTTATCCTCTTATCCGAATCTATTTCCGGAATGTCCGGATATTCGTCGGCGCTGAGGCCCATTATCGTATAGTCCGAATTTATGCAGTTTATTAAAATATTGTTTTTTTCGTTGAGGGCAATTTCAACCACGTCTTTAGGAAGCCTTTTAACTATGTCGCAAATCATTTTGCAGTTCATAACGGCCCTTCCGCTTTCCGCCACATTGGAAGGTATGGTTGTTTCTATGCCCGTTTCCATATTGTTTCCTTTAAGCGTAAGACTTCCGCCCTCCGCTATAAACAGCACTCCCTGCATATGCGGAGACACCGAGTTTATTTCCACTGCCCTTGAAACCATATTCAACGCGCTGTTGAGTTTTTCCGTATCGCAGTAAAATTTCACATATATCTTCCTTTCCTGTTTTGTTTATTTAAATAAGAAAATAACAGATATTTATTTTTAGTAGTAATAGGGAATGTTAAATATACTCAAATTTTCCTTATTCCTTTATTTTAAGCGGTTTTATCCTGTGGACACCCATGTGAAAATATTTTTAAAAAACATTTAACAGCCATGTGTAATTAACAAGCCGTCCTGTTAATTTACTTGGCGAAAGTTCCTTGTAACATATTGGTTTTTAGCTGTGATCGTTTTTTATATCCTTTATAATTTCGTTTATGTTTACTTTATCCACGGGGTTTTCGGAAATCTGCTTTTCCACCGTTTTTATGGCGTACATGGCGGTTGAGTGATCCTTGCCGAAAAGAGCGCCGATTTTAGGAAAGGACATTCCGAGAATTTCCCTTATAATAAACATTGTGGATTTTCTTGCCTGAGAAACCTCTTTTTTTCTGTTGTCGGAATAAAGCTCCTCCATAGGCACCTTAAAGGCCTTGGAGCAATGCTCTATAATAAATTCGGGGGTTATTTCCGATTTGTCTCTGGGTCCGTATTCCTTAAGGGCTTCCTCGGCCAGTTCAAGAGTTATTTCTTTATTTACAAGACTTTTATAGGCGGCAATTTTATTAAGGGCGCCTTCCAGCTCTCTTATGTTTGAATTTACCTTTTCGCAGATAAAATAAAGTATTTCGTCGTCTATTTGGAGATTTGTTTCCTTCAGCTTGTTTTTCAGTATTGCCAATTTCGTATCGAAATCCGGCGGCTGAATATCGTATTCCAATCCCCACTTGAATCTGGAAATAAGCCTTTCCTCAAGAGTTTTTATTTCTTGGGGAGGACGGTCGCTGGTGATTACTATCTGCTTGTTGCTTTCGTGAAGCGCGTTAAAGGTGTTGAAAAATTCTTCTTCGATACTCTTTTTTCCGGCTATAAACTGAATATCATCTATAAGCAGCACGTCGGTTTTCCTGTATTTGTCCCTAAATTCAAAGGGTCTGTTTTCTCTTATGGCTTCAACCAGCTCGTTTGTGAATTTTTCCGATGTGACAAGAGCCACCTTTGTATCGGGGTCGTTTTCGTTTATGTAATTTTTTATGGCATGAAGAAGGTGCGTTTTTCCCAAGCCCACTCCGCCGTAAAGAAAAAGCGGATTGTATTTTTCTATAAGCCCCGGAGCCTCGGCCACTGCCACGCAGGCGGCATGAGCCAAAACATTGCTTTTTCCCACCACAAAATTTTCAAAGGTATATTTGTCGTATTTGTTTTGAGGTTCTCTTTTAACGGGGTTTTCTTCGTTTATCTGGGATTTTATAAGTATGTCCATCTCCGGAAAAATTCCGGTAACCACGTTTACGGACTGCTTTATCAGGTCTTCGTATCTTTTCACGATTAAGGTTTTGTTAAGCTCGTTGTCCGTACTGAGCACAAAAAGCCCGTCGTCGAATTTTATGGGTTCAAGAGTTTTTATCCATGTGTTAAAGGCCAAAGTGGAACATTCTTCTTTGATAAGTTCGGTACATTCTTTCCAAATTTCGTTTAATTCTTGTTTATCCATAGTTTTTTCTCCTAAAAAATCCGTTTGTGGAAAACATTAAAAATTAACAGGTCTGTTGAAAAAATCTGTTAAAAATTCAAATTTTCCCCTATAATATAGGCCTTATATTGTTAAAACAAGCCCCAAAAAAGAGAAAGCATGTGGAAAACTCATATTAAGGGGCAAAATACCATACCTTAATTATAACAAAAAAAGTTGCGGATTTCAAGATAATTTTAATTTTTTTTTAAAAAAATATTGACAAACGAGGCTTAAATATTATATAATACTGTGGTATCGTTGCGGACAAGGTGTTTGTAATAAAATTAAGGAGGTGCGAAGGATGCTCAGAACGTATCAGCCCAATGTAAGAAAAAGAAAAAAGGATCACGGCTTCAGAAAAAGAATGAGTACGGCAGGCGGAAGAAAGGTTCTCAGAAGACGCCGTCAAAGAGGCAGAAAAGTTCTTTCTGCTTAGTGCAGAAAGAACTTTTCTCGCCAAATTGTGCTTCCCCGTCGGCGGAAGGCTTAAAAAATGAAAAAAACCATTTCCATCAAAGAAAACAAGGATTTCAAAAAACTTTATTACCGTGGGAAAAGCGTGATGAGCGGCTGTCTTGTAGTTTACTGGAGACAAAATCCTTATCCCTTCTGCCGCTTGGGGCTTACGGTTTCGGGTAAAGTGGGAAAGGCGGTCGTGCGCAACCGTGTGCGCAGGCTTATAAAAGAAAGCTACCGTCTTATGGAGGACAGGGTCAGAAAAAGCATGGATATAGTGGTTGTGGCCAGAAGCAAAGCCGCTTACTGCGATTTCCATGAAATTAACAAAGCTCTTGAAGATGCCTTTTTGAAAAGCGGGATAATAAAAAATGATAAGTAAAATTTTTAGTAAAATTTTTATTTTTATAATAAAGCTTTACAGAAGATTTATCTCTCCCATAAAGCCCTCCTGCTGCCGGTTTTATCCGACCTGTTCTCAGTACGCCCTTGAAGCCTTTCAAAAATACGGAGCTTTTAAGGGATTTTATTTGTCTGTCCGCAGAATATTAAGGTGCCACCCTTTTTCGAGCGGAGGCTTTGATCCCGTCCCGTAAGGACATAAGGAGAGAGAAAAATATGTACATTTTAGCCGAGCCTTTGGCTCTACTTATAAGACCGATATACGAATTTGTTCAAAATTACGGCTGGACGCTGGTAATTGTTACGGTTCTTATAAATCTTATTACAATACCTCTTACAATAATCAGTCAGAAAAGCGCGGCGAAAACTCAACAGCTTCAGCCCCTTCTGGCGGAGCTTCAAAAAAAGTACGCCAACGATAAAGAAAAGCTTAACACGGAGATGCAAAAGCTTTACACCAAGTATAATATCAATCCTATGGCGGGATGTCTGCCCATGATAGTGCAGTTGTTGGTGCTGTTCGGCTTTATAAGGGTGGTTTACGACCCTCTTAAATATCTTCTTCAGCTTTCAAGCGAACAGATTGAAGCCGTAAAACAGGCCGTTGAATCCACGGCCGCGGCGGCGGGGGAAACTCTTTCAAAAACCGCCATGAACTATCAGGTTCAGCTTTGCGGGCTTCCCGGGGCCAGCGAAGCAATAGAATCCTTCGGCAAAACGTCGATTAATTTTAATTTTCTCGGAATCGATCTCACAAAAATGCTTAAGTCAAATATGGGAGATATAAGAATTTGGATAATTCCCGTTCTTGCCGTTCTTGCCACAATTCTCTCCTCCGTTGTGACGAAAAAGCTTATGCCCAAAAACGATAACGGCGCGAACAATCAGGCGTCCGCCATGAGCAATTCAATGGTCATGATAATGCCTGTTATGACTGCTTACTTTACGTTTGTCATGCCTATAGGAATGTCTCTTTACTGGTTTACAAGCACAGCCGTAAACATTATAAAGCAGATTATTACGAATATTGTTATTAAAAAGCATCAAAAGGAAATCCCATTAACTCTAAAGGATCAGAAAAAAGCGAACCGCAATAAAGAAAAGTCGAAATGAAAGGAAGGCGGAGCCATTTAAATGGCGTTAAAAATGAATAAAGTTATTGAAAAAAGCGCGAAAACCATAGATGAGGCTGTGGAACTGGCTCTTAAAGAGCTTAACGCAAGCCGAAGCGACGTAAAAATAGAAGTTATCAACGAAGGAAAAAGAGGGCTTCTGGGAATGTTCAGCGTGGACGCCTCTGTCAGAGTGACAATGGAGGACACTCCCGTTTCAAGGGCGGTAGGTTATATAAAGGCCGTTCTTTCAAAAATGAATGTTAAAGCCGACGTCACCGCCGATTATGAGGATGAAAGAGTGGACGTAAATATAAGCTGCGACGAGGACGCCGTAGGCAGTATAATAGGCCGCCGAGGCGATAATCTTGACGCTCTGCAGTATCTTACAAGCCTTGTTGTAAATAAGGGCGAGGAAATTTATATCCGTGTTTCGGTGGATATTGAGGGCTACAGGGAAAAAAGAGAGGAAACCCTCGTAAGGCTTGCGAAAAGCAAGGCCGCTTATGTCGCGAAAAGCCACCGCAGCGTAACTCTTGAGCCGATGAATCCCAACGAGAGAAGGATAATCCATTCAACTCTTCAGGAGTTCAGAAATATTTATACCTATTCCACCGGCGACGAGCCTAACAGGAAGATAGTTATAGCTCCCAAGAAAAAGGAGTACGGCAGCGATTATCATTCCAAATATCGCTATAACCGCAGGGAAAACGAATGTGTGACGGGCGAGGAAACCGCCGAATAATAAAATCGATGGGGGCTGTTGCAA
>CAZKBV010000047.1:0-12385 GCA_964551215.1 uncultured Oscillospiraceae bacterium
CCACGGGAATAAAGCCGAAAACCACGGGAATCCCCGCCTTCATGCCCTTTATGTACTGTTTCTTTACGTTCATCCGCAGCCACGCTCTCTGTTTCATATTGTACTGTTTATCATACCACACGCGGCGTACAAATATATATAATACTCGCCAAGCAAACCTTTGTCTCGTCTAATTTTTCTTAAGGGATTGTGTGTTTGCTGAAAATACTCTGTTTTTTCATACTTTTTTCTCTTAATTATATAAATCAAAAATACGATTAGAGCAGAAATCAAACATAGAAACATAAACACACCTCTTGCAATGTTCTTCTAAACATGAATACATATATTTGTAAAGGTTAGCAGACCATCTTGTTCGTTTTTTAGGAAAATGCCTGCGGCGCGACGAAGTCGCCGCGCCCTGCGAAAGTAATCCGGCAAATAAGTTTAAGCCGCAAGGATTCGCTTTTTAATTATTGAAAAACCATCTTCCCACATTGGCAAAGGGCGATTTAAACATCGGAACGGTAGCTCCGGCCAGATTTTCCGACATATAGAGGCTGTCGTCCAAAAACGCGATTCCTATAAGGGGCTGCTCCCGAGTAAAAACCTCCTGCACCATAGCGCAGCCGTTTACGAAGCTTTCGTCGTCGCCTCCGCAGGCAAGCTCATACAGCGCCTTATCCATGTATTCGCCGCTGTAGCCGCCGTAATTCTGGCTTCCGTCAGAGGCGAGAAGAAATTCCAAATCGTAAAGATTGCCTATTTCGGTGCCGCCCAGATAGGCGTCAAAATCCCCTTCCCGTATGCGTGAGGTGTAATCCTCGAAGGCCGCTTCCTCAACCGTAACCTCTATGCCCACCTTTGAAAGCTGGGCGGCAATCAGATTGGCGGCGGCAGTCCTGTGGGAATTTTCCTGATTTACAAGAAGCCGGAATCTCAGACGCAGACTGCTGTAGATTTCGCCCTCTTCTTCGTCCGAACCGGAAACCCTTACGTTCTCCTTTACAAGCGTCCCGTCCCCATCCTCTACCCAGCCGTCATAAAAGAGAGTCTCCTCCGCTCCGGCAAGGTTAAAATCCGTAAGGGACGGCGAGGGGGTAAATCTCAAAGAAAGAGGATGCATGGGCAGATTTGCCGGAACCGCGTTTGCGCCGTATCCGGCGGGGACAAGCTCTTTCCTGTCTATCGCGTTGCTTATGGCCGTGCGCACGGCGGCGGAATCAAAAATGGGGTTGCGGTAATTTAATCCTATATATTCAAACATGGCTCCGCAGGAGCTTTTGCTTTCGTACTTCCCCCGCACGGCAAATTCATCCGTGTCATACACGCTTCCCTGTATGGCGTTGGTAACTCCCGTGGAAAACGCGGAAGCCATAGTGATGCTCTCATTGACGATATTGAACACAATTTTGTCCAGTCCGGATTTTCCTTCCCTGTAGCCGTCAAAGCGAGTGAGTACAAGGCTCTGACCCGGGCTGTAGCTTTCAAACATAAAGGGTCCCGTTCCCACGGCGGCGCTTTCCAAATTGCCGGCTCCCAAAGGAATTATGGGAAAGTAAAGAGAATACAGCAGCTGACTGTAGCTTCGGGAAAGATTCAGCGTAACGCTGTAGGGGCCGTTTTCAACCGCGGCGGAAACATACCTTAAAAGCTGAGCGTAGGGGCTTTCGCTTTCCCCCTTTATGGTGTTCACTGTATAAACCACATCTTTGGCGTTAAGCTCCGTTCCGTCATGCCAAAGGACGCCCTCCTTGAGCTTTACGGTAAGAGCCGTGGCATCGGAATTAAAGCTCCAGCTTTCCGCAAGAACTCCCCGAAGCTCCATGTCCGCCGTTACGGCAATAAGAGGCTCGTACACGGCGAAAAGCCCGTCCCGCACGGTTTTCGACTCCGCCAAAAGGGGATTCAGCGTCTTGTCCGTCCCCATGGAAAGGTTGAGCACGCCGCCGTACACTACGGAGGTTTCCGAAGCGATTATATCGTCGCCGTCATTTTTGCCGAAGGCGCAGCCTCCGAGACACAGCGCAAGAATCACAGCAAGCAGTCTTTTCAAATCAGCCCCTCCTTTCTATGACGGCGCCCAAGGTGCCGCTTTTTCCGCCCTGACCTCTGTGGGAAAAGAAAATTTCGTTATTGCATTTTGTGCATGGGGCGGAATTATCTATTTTTTCAACTCCCGCTTCTTTTAGCATAAGCACGTTTGCCGCCCGCAGATCCAGCATAAATTTGCCGTCGGGCCTTTCACTCCGGCAGCTTTCGGGAAATTGGAGAGCCACTTCGCCGCTGACCTCATAGCAGCATTTTCCTATAGCGGGGCCTATAACCGCAATTATATCCTCCGAAGGCGCTCCCAGCTCAATAAGCTTTTCGGCGCATTTTCGGACTATGCGGGCACGGGTACCCTTCCAGCCGCTGTGAACGGCGGCTATCGCCCCTATGGAAGGGGCGTACATCAAAACCGGCACGCAGTCGGCTGAATACGCGAGAATGGGAGTATTTGGCAGCAGAGTTATGATTCCGTCAACTCCCCTGTCCCACGGGGACTTTATGCCGATTCCGACATTTGCTTCGTCAATAACGGCTATTTCATCGGTATGCTCCTGCCTTGTAGACGTAAGGCGGCTCAGATTAAGCCCCAGAGCGGCGCAGAGTATTTTCTCGTTTTCCCGAACGCGCGCCGGATCGTCTCCCCTTCTCGGACTCATGGAAAGGGAAGCGTAAGCCCCGACGCTGACTCCGCCTCTGCGGCCGGTAAAGCCGTGGATAAGACCGTCTCTTTGAAGCAGCTCCGACTGATATACGTCCAATCCGTTTATTTCCCGTATCGGCATATCCTTATTATCTCCTTTGCCTTACCCGTCATATCGTCAATATCTATAACAGCTCCGGAGAGCATAAATTCCCCTTTCGCAACCTTGAAGGGCGGCTTTTTGCCCTCAGCGCCCGTAAGACGGGCAAGGCTGGCGTCCGTGTCCATTCCCAGCACACTGTTTACAGCCCCTGTTCTGCCCGCGTCCGTAAGATATGCTGTGCCGCCTGGCAGCACCCTTTCGTCGGCTGTCTGAATGTGGGTATGAGTTCCTATAACCGCCGAGACAAGACCGTCCATATAAAAGCCCATAGCCTCTTTTTCACTGGTAGCCTCCGCATGGAAGTCAATAAAAATCACCGGCGTTTTTTCTCTTGCTTTATCCGCAAGAGTCCGTGCGGCTTCAAAGGGATTCCCATCCTTTTCGTTCATATATACCCGGCCTATAAGGTTTATTATGGCTATTTTGCCGCCGTTTTTCGCGGTAATTACAGCCATGCCCTCTCCCGGGCAATTTTCCGAAAAATTGGCCGGACGAACTATGTTTTCGCCTTCGGCAAAAAGATTATGTATATCCTTTTTGCCGAAGGTGTGGTTTCCCATTGTAAAATAATCCACACCGCCCCGTCGAAGCTCGTCATAGCCTGTACGGTTCATGCCCCGTCCCCCCGAGGCGTTTTCCCCGTTGGCGACGCAAAAATCAATATTATATTTTTCCTTTATTTCCGGCAAAAGGGCAAACACGGCGTTTCTGCCCGTTCGCCCCATTATGTCGCCGATAAACAATATTCTCATGGCGTTTTCCTCTTTTTGGCTTACTTAGACGCGTATTTTTTAACGTATGCCGCCATTTGTGAGGATTTTTCATCCTCGTAGGCGCTTCTGAGGGTGGAAACTACGCTTGTATCGGCTCCTATTTCGTTAAGCTGATTCGTCAGACGCTTAAGAAGATTTTCCACCTTGCTGTCACATTCGCTTTCCATGGAAGCGACCTCTCCGGAAAAATGAGCGATGGTATTGCTCCTTGCCGACGAAGGATTTTCCTTTTTCTGCTGGTTGTAATACACCTTCACTCGGCCTACAAGCCCCTCTAAGCCGGCGGTATACTGGGACTGTAAAGCGTAAAGCTCGGAAACCGCGTTTGCGATAATGGCGTCTGAGCTTTGAGAGGGCTTGCTCTGAGTCGCGGCGCTTTGCTCGCTTGGCTTAGTCTGCCCGCTTTGCCCTTCTGTCCCTTGACCGCCCCGGGAGGTTGAGGCGTTCCCGCTCTGTTCCTGAGACTGCTGCCCCGAAGCCGTGCTTCCCTCCTGACCTTGAGCTGACGCATTTTCCCCTGAAGAAGCGGCTTCTCCGCCCCCGTCGGACTGCGCCGCTTCGTCGGTGTTTCCCGCCGAAGGAGAAGCCGTTCCCACAGCTTCGGCAACAATCTGAGCCATTGCCTCCGTCCGCGAAAGCTCGCCGGAGGCTATTTTATCCTTTTCCTCTTGGGTAAGCTCTCTTAGGGGTACGGATATCTGACTGTCAATATCCGAAATGGTTTTTTCCGCCGAGGCAACGTTTTTCTTTGCCAAATCCTTTTCATCATAGCGAATACCGTCAATAAACGCTTTGACATACTTCCACTGCCACACAGCAATTCCCGCCGCCAAAACGATTAATATTGATAATACTATACATAAAACCTTAAGAAATTTCTTCACTTTATTTCCCGATCTCCCTTCTTCTGTCCGGATTCGTTCAGCAGCTCAAGAGCCAGTCTCGCGTTTTGCGCCGCCTTCTCCCTAAGGACTTCGTTTTCCTTATACAGCCTTTCCTTTATTTCGCCGCTGTTATTCAGACATTCCTCGGCCATAGAGCAAAGCTTCTCCGCTTTTAGCTCCTCAACGGGAATGTATCTGTACTGATTCATATATTCCATGGCGCCCTTTATTTTCGGGTCGTAAATTATGCCTATCATAGGCACGTTCACCGCCGAAGCAAAAATCAGGGCATGGAGCCTCATCCCCACCGCAAGGCCGGATTCCGAAATTATGCCCAGCATTTCCGGCACGGAAACCTCCTTGTCCAGCACGCCGGAGGGGAAGGCCATTTTGCCGGCAATGCGTCTGGATATTTCAAGATCCTTGCTAAGCTGCATAGGGAAGAACAGAGGGAAGTACCCCTTTTCATACAGGAAATCCCCCGTCTTTGCCATTTCTTCTTCAAAATCCGACGGGGCGGACTTCCATTCCCGAACGGATATTACCGCAAAGGGCTTTCCTTCCCCGCCAAGCTCCTTCATAAGCTCATCGGTGCGCCCCTTTTCGCAGGGCTTCAGCAGATACGCCGGGTCAGCCGTTACAAGGACTCTCGGCTTGGTTATCCGGCAGCGGGTTATTTCCTTCATGGAGATATTCTCCCGAAGGGTTATAAGATCCACTTTGTTAAGCACCCGGGAAACTTTGCCCACGTTTTTTTCCGATATGGGGCCTAAACCGTTGGCGTAAAGCATCACCTTCAGCCCCAGCAGCTTCGCCAGAAGAATAATTCCAAGATAGTAAAGCAGGCTTTTCGTGCTGGTCGCGTCCTGAATAAGGCTTCCGCCGCCGCTTATCAGCAGCTTTCCCCCTTTAAGAGCCTTAAAAACTCCTATGGGATTAAAGCGATTCATAGTATCTATTCCGTAAACCCGCCTTGTATATTCGGCGTTTCCCGAAAGAGCGGTTATGCTGAGAGAAGGCTCAATGCCGCGCAGATCGTCAACAATACTTTTCAGCAGCGCTTCATCGCCGCTGTTGCCCAATCCGTAATAGCCCGATATTATGATGTCCGCCATCAGACTTCCCCCGCTTTTCCCATAGATACAGTAATTATATCACAGGTTTATAATTTTGTAAATAAAATAATAAAAAATTTTACATATATTTATTTATATGTATTGTCAACCGATATGAAAAATTATGTTGACATTTTTATCGGCTTGCTATATAATAAGTATTCGAAAAGGGGCGTGTTGCATGAATTTTAACCAAATGACAACAAAGGAGCGGGTTTTGCGGCTACTTTCGGAGGAAACCTCCGCCGTATCCGGTCAAAGGCTGGCAATGCGGCTGGGGAAAAGCAGGTGCTGCATATGGAAGGCCGTCGAATCTCTTCGGAAGGACGGCTACGAAATTGAGGCGGCAACCAACAGAGGCTACAGGCTCATAAAAGGGCCGGACAAGCTCTGCGCCGATGAAATAAGCCGCATTACGGGAACGGAGGTCATTGTTTTCGACAGCGTAACCTCTACCAATACAATCGCCAAGGAACGGGCGGCGGAGGGAGTCCCCCACGGGTACACCGTAATAGCGGCTCACCAGACAAAGGGTCGGGGGCGGCGGGGCCACAGCTTTGAAAGCGTAGGCGACGGCATATACCTTTCTACGGTGCTGCGTCCCGGCGAGGATTACAGCCACGCTCCTCTCATCACAGCGGCGGCGGCCGTAGCCGTCCATGACTCAATAAACGAAATATGCGCCAGAAGCTGCGCCATAAAATGGGTAAACGACCTTTTCCTTGACGGAAGGAAAATCTGCGGCATACTTACCGAAGCCGTAACCGATATGGAAAGCGGAGCTATCGACAGCATAGTGGTGGGCATAGGGATAAATTTCAGCGGAAAAATACAGGAGCTACCCGAAGAAATACGGGATATAGTTGGCTTTATTTATACGGATAAATCTCCCCGCGTCACAAGGAACGCCCTCGCGGCGGCGATAATACGGCATCTTCTCATGTATGCCGACAATCCGGAGGAAAAGCGTTTTCTAAAAACCTACCGGCAAAACTGCAATATTTTGGGGCAGCGTATAGAATTCCGCCGGGGGAACACCACTGTTGCCGCAACCGCGCTGGATATTGACGACACCTGCGGTTTGAAGGTTCTTACGGACGAGGGCGAAGAGCTGACGCTTCACGCAGGCGAAATTTCCGTAAAGAAAAAGGAATCGCGGGAGTAAAATATGTAATAAACAGGGGACTGTTCAACTGAAGTGAACCCCAAAAGTTAGACGCTTTTGGAGGTGCATATCAGTTGAACAGTCCCTCATTTTATCTTTATTGCTTAGTTCTGCTTGGGAAGGGCGTCCTTGCGGGAGAAATTATATCTGCCCATGCGGTCAACCTCAATGAGCTTAACAACTATTTCGTCCCCAACGGAAACCACATCGCTCACCTTTTCAACTCGCTTTGTGTCCAGCTTGGAAATGTGAACAAGGCCTTCCTTGCCGGGAAGATACTCAACAAAGCAGCCGAAATCCATAAGGCGGGTTACGGTCGCGTTGAATACGTCGCCGATTTTGACGTCGCCGGCAATGCCCCTGACAATCTTAAGCGCCTTCTGCGCGGCGTCCGCGTCGGGAGTCGCGATATAAACCGTGCCGTCGTCCTCGATGTCTATTTTAACGCCCGTTTCGGCGGTGATTCTCTGGATAATCTTGCCGCCCTTGCCTATTACCTCGCTTATCTTTTCGGGGTCAATCTTTGTTGTGATAATCTTGGGAGCATACTTGCTAAGCTCCGCCCTCGGTTCCGATATGCAGGGAAGCATACACTCGTCAAGGATTTTGAAACGAGCCTCGCGGGTTTTCATAAGAGCCTCGTGAATGATTTCGGGCTTAAGGCCGTCAATCTTAATATCAACCTGAATGGCTGTTACGCCTTTTTTTGTTCCGGCAACCTTGAAGTCCATGTCGCCGAAGAAGTCCTCAAGGCCCTGTATGTCAACCATCGTAATATATCGGTCGCCTTCCGTCACAAGGCCGCAGGATATACCGGCAACGGGAGCCTTTATGGGAACGCCGGCGTCCATAAGGGCAAGAGTGCTGCCGCAGATGCTGCCCTGAGAGGTGGAGCCGTTTGAGGAAAGCACCTCGGAAACAAGGCGGAGAGCGTAGGGAAATTCGTCTGTTGAAGGAATTACGGGAACAAGAGCCTTTTCCGCCAATGCGCCGTGACCGATTTCACGTCTGCCGGGGCCTCTGCTGGCTCTGGTTTCACCTACGGAGTAGGAGGGGAAATTGTACTGGTGCATATATCGCTTGGTTTCCTCCTCGTCAATGCCGTCCAGAAGCTGAGCTTCGGCAACGGTGCCGAGAGTTACCGTCGTAAGCACCTGAGTCTGACCTCTGGTGAAAAGTCCGCTGCCGTGAGTTCTGGGAAGAACTCCCACTTCCGCCGAAAGAGGACGTATATCCCCCAGACCTCTGCCGTCAACACGCTTGCCTTCGTCCAGTATCCAGCGGCGGACGACAAACTTCTGGAGCTTGTAGATAGCCTCGTCTATAAGAGTCTCCTGTTCGGGGTACTTTTCGCCCAGAGCCTCGTATACATCGGCGTAAACCACCTTGAGGTTTTCCTCGCGGACGTTTTTGTCGTCGGTGTCAAGAGCAAGCTTTATTTTATCAATGGCAACAGCCTTAACATCCTCGTAAAGCTCCTCGGGAACCACCACAGAATCGTAGGTAAATTTGGGCTTTCCGATTTCGGCCTGTATGCCGCTGATGAATTTGCATATTTTCTGTATTTCCTTGTGAGCGGTCATTATGCCCTCGAAAACAAGCTCCTCGGGAACCTGATTCGCGCTGGCCTCTATCATGTTGACCTTTTCGGCTGTACCGGCAATCGTAAGGAACATATCGCTGACCTTGCGCTGAGCCTGAGTGGGGTTAATAACAACCTTTCCGTCCACAAGGCCTACCGTAGCGCCGGCGATGGGGCCGTTAAAGGGAATGTCGGAAATGGAAACGGCGATGGACGCGCCTATCATGGCTGTGATAACAGGGTCGTTATCCTGCTCAACGCTCATTACGGTGGCAACTATGGCAACATCGTTTCTCAAATCCTTTGGGAAAAGAGGCCGCATGGGGCGGTCAATGCAGCGGGACGCGAGAATGGCCTTTTCGGAAGGACGGCCCTCGCGCTTTAGATAGCTGCCGGGGATTTTGCCCACAGAGTAGAGCTTTTCCTCAAAATCAATCGCCAGAGGGAAGAAGTCGATTCCGTCTCTGGGCTTGGCCGAAGCCGTAGCCGCGACATGCACAACGGTTTCGCCGTAGCGCACAAGGCACGAGCCGTTTGCGAGCTGAGCCATCTTGCCTGTTTCAACAATGAGGGGACGCCCGCAGAATTCTGTTTCAAACACTTTAAACATCAATATACCTCCATATAATTTTTTCCGGAGGGGCGAGAGTTCACTTAGAAAAGCATCGGCGCGCCGGGGCTTTTCTAAGTGTTGCCTTCCGCCCCCCAGTTATTTTGCATCTCATTTCTTTCGTCTCATTGAAGCGCGAAAGAAACATGAAAGCAGAGCGTAAGAAAAACACCTACGCTCTGCATGCCCTGTTTTACTTTCTCAGACCCAGCTTCTCAACGATTGCGCGATAGCGGTTAATGTCAACCTTTGCAAGGTAGTTAAGAAGGCCTCTGCGCTGACCGACCATCTTAAGAAGGCCGCGGCGGGAGTGATGATCCTTTTTGTACACCTTGAGATGCTCGTTAAGGTGATTGATTCTCTCCGTGAGAAGAGCTATCTGCACCTCGGGAGAACCCGTGTCTCCCTCGTGAAGAGCATAGGTTTCAATTATTTCCTGCTTTTTGTCTTTCTGCATTACAAATGCACCTCCGTTTATTATTCGGCACAACCTCCTCGCCCCGAGGCAGAGGACGGAGATTCCGGTGCCACAGAAACGGGATAATATACCATTGCTTAGTATATCACCTAAATCAAGGCTTGTCAAGTGTTTTTTTGAGGAATTTTTTCTTTGGTTATTTATAGTTATTTATATATAAACGTGTTTGTTACAAAAGGGGGTACACAGAAAAATCTTTTTACCCCGCATCCGTAAAGGCCCTCGAACTTTGTCCATGTGTCTCTGTAAAAAAATTCAAATAAAGGATAAAAATTCCTTAATCGGCGGCGCGTTTCCCCCGTCAGGCGGAATATATTCAGGTTTTCCTAAAAAAAATCAAAAAAAATGTTGCAAAAGGGCAAAATTTGTGATAGCATAAGTAAAGTAATTATGTAAAAGCGAAAGGATTGTTTTAAATGAAGAAATCAACCCGTATACTTATGCTTGTTATTTGTATGGCTCTTTTGGTCGGCGCCTTTGCTGCCTGCGGCGAAAAAAGCGGCGGCTCTTCGGACGCGCAAAGCGGCGCGAACGATATAAACGGCGAAGCGGATACCTTCAAGGTAGGGCTTGAATGTGGCTACGCTCCCTTTAACTGGACGCAGACCACCGATGAAAACGGCGGCGTACCCATTCAGGGAACAAAGGAGTTTGCCGGCGGATACGATATTGAAATCGCGAAAAGGCTGGCCGAAGGTTTGGGAAAAGAGCTTGTTATAGTCAAAACCGAATGGGACGGTCTTACTCCCGCCCTTTTAAGCGGCACCATCGACGCTATTATCGCCGGTATGAGTCCCACCGAGGAGAGAAAGGAAACCATCAATTTCTCCGACAACTACTACAAGAGCGACCTTGTTATAATCGTAAAGAAGGACAGCCCCTATGCTTCCGCTCAGTCCATACGGGATTTTGCCGGAGCTAAGCTTACGGCTCAGCTAAACACCTTCCATTATACGGTTATTGACCAGATAGAGGGCGTAAATATCCAGCCCGCCGCTACGGACTTCCCCGCTATGAGAGTCGCCCTTCAGGCCGATACGATTGACGGCTATGTTTCCGAGCGGCCCGAAGCCGTAAGCGCCTGCGCGGCCAACCCCGACTTTACCTTCGTTGCCTTTGAAGAAGGAAACGGCTTTGAAACCAGCGACGACGACACGGCTATCGCCGTAGGCCTCCGTAAGGAGGACACCGAGCTTGCGGACAAGATAAACGAGATACTCGGCGGCATTTCCGAAGAAGAAAGAATCGAGATTATGAACACGGCTATAGCAAATCAGCCCGCGGCCGAATAAAAAACGAGGGGTTACCCGAACGTCCCCCCTGTTCGTGGAAATTATCAATAATACGGGGGCTGTAAAACAACAGTCCCCGTTTTTTATCAGGAGATGAAAGCAATGGAGTTATCGTTTTTCGGATGGGTAGCCCGACTGCTCAATGAATATTGGCCCGTCTTTCTAAGAGGTACCGGAGTTACCATGCTTATATCCCTAACCGGTACGGTGGCGGGCTTTCTTATCGGGCTTTTGGTGGGAGTTATCCGCACAATTGAGCTTCACGACGGAGCCTCCCCCATCCTTAAAGGTTTTCTTAAAGCAGTCAACTTTTTAATAAGCGTCTATGTCGAGGTTTTCCGAGGAACGCCCATGATGGTGCAGTCTATGGTAATTTTCTACGGAATAGCCATGACCACCGGCGTTCAGCTTAACCGTATTGCCGCCGGTATTTTGATTGTTTCCATAAACACCGGCGCATACATGGCGGAAATCGTCCGTGGTGGCATCATATCAATAGACAGAGGCCAGTTCGAGGCCGCCCACGCCATCGGAATGACCCACTGGCAGACCATGAAGTGCGTTGTGCTTCCTCAGGCGATACGCAATATTCTGCCCGCGACGGGAAACGAATTCGTCATAAACATAAAGGATACCTCCGTGCTGAACGTTATCAGCGTTACGGAGCTGTTTTTCCAGACCAAGTCCGCCGCCGGCACATATTTCCGCTTTTTCGAAGCCTACGCCATTGCCGCCGCAATATATTTCATACTGACGTTTACGGTAACAAGGCTGCTTAAGCTTCTGGAAAAGAAGCTGGACGGACCGAAGAATTATGTTTTGGAGGTGGCTGAAGCAAAATGAGCGAGGTAATACGTATAGAGCATCTTAAAAAAAGCTTCGGCAGCCATGAGGTTCTCAAGGATATAAGCCTTACCGTCAATTCCGGCGAGGTGCTGTGCCTTATAGGCTCCAGCGGCAGCGGAAAATCCACTCTGCTCAGATGCATAAATATGCTTGAAACCCCTTCCGAAGGGGAAATAATCTACCACGGAGAAAATGTGCTGAAGTCGAAAAACGTTTCGGCATACCGCACAAAGCTGGGAATGGTGTTCCAGCAGTTCAACCTTTTTAACAACCTTAACGTACTGGAAAACTGCACCGTGGGGCAGATTCAGGTTTTAAAGCAAAATAAGGACGAAGCCGTAAAAACCGCCATGTTTTACCTTTCAAAGGTGGGTATGGCGGGCTTTAAGAACGCAAAGCCCGCCCAGCTCAGCGGCGGCCAGAAGCAGAGAGTGGCAATTGCCCGGGCCCTCAGCATGAAGCCCGACGCGCTGCTCTTTGACGAGCCAA
This sequence comes from uncultured Oscillospiraceae bacterium, assembly GCA_964551215.1. Taxonomy (GTDB): domain Bacteria; phylum Bacillota; class Clostridia; order UMGS1883; family UMGS1883; genus JAFLUQ01. Next base: position 12,069 of record CAZKBV010000047.1, read on the forward strand.
CCTCCGCCCTTGACCCGGAAATGGTGGGCGAGGTGCTTAACGTTATACGCAATCTGGCGACCGAGGGAATGACAATGATAATCGTCACCCATGAAATGGCCTTCGCCAGAGACGTGGCGGACAAGGTAATATTTATGGATAAGGGCGTTATCGCCGAGGAGGGCAGTCCCTCGGAGCTGTTCTCCAATCCGAAAAACGAAAGAACAAGGGAATTTTTAAAGCGGGCACTGGAAAAGTAAGACAAAAAACGATGTAAATTACGCAAATATAACCTAAGCGCAGATGTCCCCCGCCTCTAAGGCGGCGGGTTCCATTTC
>CAZKBV010000048.1:0-4110 GCA_964551215.1 uncultured Oscillospiraceae bacterium
CATATGAAACCGTAATCGCCGAGGTTACAGCCGACAAGGACGGCTTTGTGGCGTCGGACGGCACAAACGAAGGTTCAACAAACACCGAAATTATCCAAGCGGCGAGCTTTGATTGGAAGAACCGCAACGCTTACGCGGCGTTCGATTTGACCGATTACGCGGAAAAGGACTTCAACAAGGCTGTTCTTAAAATGACCGTAACGGAAGTGAAGGACAGCGCGGCGGTGCATTTCTACTTCCTCGATTACGGCGACTGGACAAGAAACAATCTTTCCTTCGTTCTCGATTCAAGCAAAATGCCGACGCACACTACAGGCACGGGAACGTATACCGGCTTCGACTATCACTTCGCGGGCGACGCTTCCGGCATAGGAGTCGGAAGCGAGTTTGAGGTCGACTTTACAAGCCAGCTTAAGGAATATCTTGAGGACGGCGGCAGCCCGAAGTTTACCCTTGCGATGCTCAGCGGAACCAACGGAGCAAGCACAAAGTTCGCCTCGATAAACAACACCTCGTATTCCGGCCCCACAATAACTCTCTCCAATGAGGAAACCGTAGGTATTGTGGAGGAAACAAAGGTTACTGTGGATTTTGTTGACAGAAACGGCAATGAGGTTGCTCCCTCCAAGGAAATAACCGAAGGCATAGAAGAAGGTCAGCTCTATACCTACGACGCCCCCGAATTTATCGACGGAAAGGACGGCGTAGATAAGTATGCCCTTTACGAAGCGGAATCCAATTTGGGAACCATGCTCGAAAAGGGAGAAAACAAGCTGACGGCGGTTTATGTTGAGGCGGATAAGGTGTACGCCGTATTTGAAAACGCTGCCAAAGACTCAACGCTTGTCGGCTATGTATGCCCGGGCAAATCCTTTACCTATGAGCCTTCCGTGCTTTACAGGGAGGAGGACGGCAAAACCTATATTGTTGACAGAGAAAAATCCGAGCTTACGGCCTTTACCGCGCCCATTTCCGATTCCGAAAGCCGAACAAGCACGTACTATGTGTACATTTGGATGGACGAGGTTGCGATTGTTGGGGAAAATATAATAACAAACGGAGACTTCTCCGACGGAACAACCGGCTGGACAACAACCGACTATACCAAGCAGATTGTTGAAGGCGAGGATAATTTCACTATTGTAGATTATAAGGGAAAAGAAAGCGTTCTCCGAATGAATACCAATGCGGGAAGTGCCGCGGCGGGTTCTCTTTCCACGAAATTTGAGGTTAAGCCCAACACCACATACTATTTCGCCGCGGACATCATCCACGAGGACGACACGGCTACCACCGGCTTCCTTGAAATGATGAACAGCAGCGGCACAAGAACGCGCACGTTTGCCGGCCCCAATCCCGGCGAAACATGGTCGGGCAGCGGCGAATATTTCGAAAGCGGCAGCGATTGGAAAAAGATTGAGTACGTTTTTGAAACCGCGTCCGACGAAACCGCCGTGGGAGTCAAGGCGGCATGGTCGAGCAAGGCCGTATATATGGACAATTTCGAGCTTTACGAGCTGGAAAGCGACAGCTTCCCCGTGGACGTTACAATTAAGTACGTAAACGACAACGGCGAAGAAATTGCCTCGGCTAAAACCGTTAAAGCCAATATCGGCGAAATATTTGACGGCGCGGATTACGCTATCTCCACAAAATGGTTGAGAAGCGGCGTTATAAGCGAGTTTGACAGCGAAAAAACAGGAAATACCAAGATTACCGTAGCAAAAACGGGAAACGAGGTGTCTCTTGTGTACACCGAAAAGGAATACGACGGAGTTGTGCTGGATTTGAGCTTTGACGACGAAGAAACCGGCTTTGCCGGCGGTTTGGGCAAGGCGGAAGCAAAGGGCAGCGTGACGCTGGAGCAGGGCGTTAAGGGAAACGCGGTTCGTCCGGGCAATTCCGCGTATCTCACCGCGTCAATGAAGGACGGCGGCAGCCTTCTCACAGGCATGGATGAAATAACAATCGTTTACTATAACAAGGTTGACAATACCGATACAAACTGGACGTTCTACGCGGCTCCAGATACCGAAAGCCAGAGCAATCCTAACGAGCATTACCTCGGCGGATTGGAAAAGGGCGGCAGCTTTACGGTGGAACGCTACAACAACAGCGGCTCCCGTCCAAGCAACGCAAGTACGGCTGTTACAGACGGCTGGAAGCAGGTTGCGGTGGTTGTTTCTAAGGACAATACCGAAATTTATATCGACGGCGAAAAGAAGGCCGAACAGGCAAGCGCTTACCTCCTTTCGGATATTCTTGGGGACGAATCGGTGTTCCAGATAGGCAAGGCAAACTGGGGCAGCGGCGAATTTTACAGCGGACTTATCGATGAGTTCAAAATTTACGACCGCGCTTTTACGGCGGAGGAAATAAAGGCTCTCAACGAGGAACTCGACTTTACCTTTGACGGAACGACGGCGGAAGTAAAGAACTGCGCCGACGATTATGTAATTATCGTGGCTCAGTACGACAGCGACGGCAATGTTGTTGACGTAAAGAGTACGTCCGAAAGCACCCTCGTCGTACAAAAGGCGGAGGGAGCGGTATCCGCCAAAGCGTTCCTTTGGGAATCCGTTTCGGGCATGAAGCCCCTCGCGGAGGAAATAACCGTAAAGTATTGATAAAACAGGATTAAAGCAAGCTTGGGGCTGCCTAAAGGCAGCCCCGAAAATTTAATAAACGGCAGGTGACAAAATGGATTCACGCAAAATAGTGTACGACAGATTTTTTAAGCCCTTTGAAAACAAAATTACAGGGCAAAACGTGGGAGTCGAGCTGGAATTTCCCCTTATTGACTCCGGCGGCGGGGAAATAGACAGGGAATACGGCGCGTCTATAATGGATTATTTTGCGAAAAAGGGGTATAGGTGCGTGCTTAGAGGGGAAAACGGCGAGCCTCTTTTTATGGAAAACTCCTTCGGGGACTGCATGAGCTTTGACAATTCCTACAACAATTTTGAGTTTTCCCTTAACTATGGCGACAGTCTCTGCGCTCTTGCGGACAGGTTTTACGAATATTTGCCGGAGACGCAGAGGTTTTTCGCCGAAAAAAACATGGCCCTTGCAGGGAGGGGAACAAACCCCAACAAGAAAAATATTTCTCAGCAGCACGTCCCCTTCTCAACCTATAATATGGTAGACAAATTCCTCCATGAGGGCAAGGCGGAACACGACTTCCCCGATTTTCCGGCGTATCTTTCCTCGGTGCAGACCCATATTGACGTGAATCTTAAAGAGCTGCCCCGCGCGTACGGCTTTTTCGCAAAAACGGATTTTCTGAGGGCGCTGATGTTTGCCAATTCTCCCGACTGGGAGGGAAAGGGCTACAGGCTTTACAGGGATTATCTTTGGGAAAAAAGCGCCTTCGGCAGTGTTCCCAACATTACCGGCAAGGTGGACGAGGAGTTTGATACCGTGGATGATATGGTGGATTATTTTTTGGAAAAGGGAATGTTTAACCGCATAAGAAACGGAAAATACGAAACATTCCCGCCGGTAAAAATAAAGGAATACTTTGAAGATGAAAGGTACGGCGCGAAGGCCGAGGATATAGAGTGTTACCTTTCCTTTAAAAATGTGGAGGCTACCTGTCGGGGAACCCTTGAAGTCAGGGGAGACTGCGCGCAGCCCTTCGACAAGGCCTTTGCTCCGCCGGCGTTTAACCTTGGAAGCCTTGCGAATATAGACGAAAGCGAAAAGCGCCTTACGGAATTTTTTAAGAAAAATTCCGTAACAATGAGCAATACTCAACTCAGAAACATTGTCTGCGAGGGAAAAGACATTGAGGAAATCGCTCCAAAGGAGGAGATAAGCTCCCTCACGGCGGATATGGCGGAAATTGCCCGTAAAGGGCTTATAAGCCGAGGAAAAGGCGAGGAACGCCTGCTGAAGATTTAATTAAATTATAACCAAACGAAAGAGTCCCGCGCCGCTTGCAGGGGGGACTCTTTCGTTTTTTTGGGGGGGGGGAGTTCCTTTCCCCGAGGAAAACGCCCAAATAATGGCTTTCAGCCCCTATTAAATACCGCTTAATAAATTACGGCCAAGATTAAAAAGCTTCCCGAAAACTATCCTTTTTAAGGATAATTTTCGGGAAGTCTTTTG
>CAZKBV010000048.1:4210-11854 GCA_964551215.1 uncultured Oscillospiraceae bacterium
TAAAAAGCTTCCCGAAAACTATCCTTTTTAAGGATAATTTTCGGGAAGTCTTTTGTATATTATTAAAAACATTAAAACAAATTAAGTCGGGGAGATAAAGCCTACTCCCCCGTCCGCAGAACCTCCGGCGCATTGACGGAATCGCGCTCATGCAGATAATCCTTCCAAACAGTGCCTACCGAGGGGGCGTCTTCAATGGCGGAAGCATAGGCGGCAAGGTCTTTGGGGTAGTCGCCGGACACAACGGTAACATGATATTCCTTGTCGTCCTCAAGCTCCTTCCCTTCATACTTTACGGAAACAATTTCACCGTTTTTCATGGATACATCCAGCCCCGCCCAATAGTAATCCCAAGTCGCGCTTAAGGAAGGATTCGACGAGCTATACAGGGTTTTTCCGTTTTGGAGAAGCTCCTTAACCTTCGCGCCGGAAACGGAAAGCGTTTCCAAGGAGTTTGAGTCAATGCCCACAATCGTCAAGCTGTTTTCGGAGGTCAGCTCCCCCTTGTAAAGCGTTCCGGCGGCTCCGGACCGATTATGGATATTGTTTTCGCTTGTTCCGGTATGGGTCATCAGGGAGAAGTCACCGTAGCCCCGCTCGTTAATCACATTTACCAAAAGCTGAGTGGTCTGAGCTTCGTCCATGTTTTCTTCAACAGTTCCGATAACCGTTACGGTTTTCCCCAACGAAATCAACTGAGACTGCAGAGAATCCCCCGTGCGGATTACATTTTCAATCATGCCCTCGGAGGAATTCGCCAGCATGGCGTTCTGTATAATTTCCCCTACGTCAAAGATAATGGATTCATATCCGGAATAAACCATGAAAGCCTTATAGCCGTTCGCGGACTTGCTCCACAAATCCTTAAGAGGCGAAGATTCTGAGGAAACATACATTTTCTTCAGCGGCATCAGCTCCGTGCCGCTGACAGTCGTTGTTCCTTCGCCGTCGGACAAATGGGTTTTCATAGCCTGCTGCGCCTCTTCGGTGGAAAACCACTCCATAACGCGCAAGGCGTTTTCCAGCTTTTTCTCGTTCCCTTTTTCTTCCAGACGCTTGGGTATTCCCCATGCCATCGTGACGGTAATGCCCAGCACCTCGTCGCCGTCCTCATAGCCGTAAAACGGCATAAGACCGTATTCGTACTCCGAATTGTTCATCATATCTATTATGTCGGACTGCTGCAACCAGATAAAGGCCATTGCCGCCTTTCCTTTGGCGAATTCCAGTTCCATCGCGTCCGCGTCCCATAAGCCCACATATTGCTTGGCGTTGAACGCTCCGGCGTCTATAAGCCGCGCCGTCATTTCCAATCCTTCGCCCCAGCCTTCCGCCAAAGAAGCCTCTCCCGCCAGAAAACGTTTTTCCCATTCGCTTCCCGCCGGAGTGGATAAAAATCCGGCCTGAGAAAAGGTTGTGACTGTTGTGAAGGCATAGCCCACGCCGGCCAGCGACATGGCAATCGGAGTAATATCATCGGTTTCTTGGCGAATTTGGCGGCAAACGTCAACCATCTCGTCAAAATTAGTCGGAACCTTCCAGCCGTGTTCCTCAAACAAGGTTCGGTTGTAGGCCGCGAACCTAAGCATAATCGGCCCGGGAATCTGGTATATTGCCCCGTCCACATCGAAAGCGCTTAAAATAGAAGCGTCAAAATTGTCCGCGAAATCATAGCCGGACAAATCTATCAGATACTTGGCCGCCACCTCGTCGGAAAGCGGCTGTTTATAGAAGAACAAATCGCTGGCGTCGCCGGAAAGCGCGGTTTCCAACAAATAGGGGCTTGAGCTTACGCCCTCATATTGGGTAATCTCAAAGTTAATGTCCGGAAATTTCTCTCTCAGGGTATTTATAAACGGCCCCATTTCCCCGTCGGGGAACGTAATCGTCAGGGTGTTTTCGCCTTTTTCCGTATCGGCGGCGCCGCCGCAGGCCGTAAATTGGCACGCCAAGACAATCGTGAAAACAATCAACATTATCCTTTTCATATTTGCCATACATATATCTTCCTTATCAATGCTTTATTATCAATGCTTTATTCGGATATTCTTATAAATTTCGGGGGGGGGATTCCACGCCCTTGGTAACTCTCAGAATTTCCTTGACAAGCAGCTTAAAATCGACGGGCTTCGGCACATGACCGTTCATACCGGCCTCCTGACAGGATATTATATCCTCGGCGAAAGCGTCCGCCGTCATAGCTATAATGGGAATATCCCGCACGTACTTTCTGTCGGAGCCGCGCAGCAGCCGCGAAGCCTCCTTGCCGTTCATAAACGGCATCTGGACATCCATTAAAATCAGGTCAAATTCCCCGTCCTCGGAAGAAAACATCTTTTCGACGCAGTCCTTGCCGTTTTCCGCCCGAACGCAGGTAATCCCGTACATATCCAAAATGTCGTGGGTAATTTCCCAATTCAGGTCATTGTCCTCCGCCACAAGTATGTGCAGACCGGTGATGTCCTCAGCGGTGTATTCTTCGTTGGCGGATTCTTCCGGCGGGCCGTCAAAATATTTGCTCAGCTCATAATAAACCGTTGATTTAAAGAACGGCTTGTCGATAAATCCGTTCACTCCGGCTTCTCTCGCGATATCCTCTATATCCGTTCTGTCGTGAGAACTGAGGATAATCGTCGGTTCCTTATCGCCCGTGCGCTTGCGGATTGCCCGAGCCGTTTCGATGCCGTCCATATCAGGCATTTTCCAGTCCACAATCACAATCTGATATTTACTGCCCTGCGCGAGGCTGTTTTCAACCATTGCGACGGCGGCTTTTCCGCTGTCGGCGCAGTCCGGCGCAAGACCAAGCTCGCAAAGAGTCTCCGAAGCGTTTTCCAAGAAGCTTTTATCGTCGTCCGCCAGAAGAACGCGAATATTGGGAAGCGATCGGTCGTCCGAAATGCCTTCCGCTATCGGAAGCTCCAACGTGACGGTGAATTTTGTTCCTTCGTTAAGCTTGCTTTCGCACAGGATAGTCCCTTCCATCAAATCCACCATTTGCTTGCAAATGGCCAGCCCCAATCCTGAGCCCTGAATTTTGTTTACGCGGCTGTCTGACGCTCGGGTAAAGGAATGGTACATTTTCTCCATGTATTCCGGACTCATGCCGATGCCGTTGTCCTCAACAACATAAATTATCTTCACATAATCCGGCTTTTCCGGAAGGCTTTCCTCAAAAATGTCCAGCCGAATTTTTCCGCCCTCCGGCGTATATTTCACGGCGTTGGTGAGAAGATTCACATACACCTGATTCAGCCTTAGCTCGTCCGCGACCAAATATTCATGCTTAATTCCATGCACGCAAGCCTCGAAATCCTGCCCTTTGGATTTTATCTGGGGCCGGACAATGTTTACAAGGTTGGTCACGCAGTCCGCCAGGGAAAGAACGTTGGGATTCAGCGTCAGCTTTCCCGATTCGATTTTTGATATATCCATAATATCATTTATCAGCATCAGCAAATGATTGCCCGCGAGACGAATCTTTTCAAGGCTGTCTTTTATGTAATCCTTATCGTCAAGATGCTTGGAGGCCAGCGTTGTCATGCCGATAATGGCGTTCATCGGCGTTCGTATGTCATGAGACATGGAAGAAAGGAAATTTGTCTTGGCGGCGTTGGCGTGCCGTTCCGCTTCCGCAATCCGCTGCAGCTGCAAATTGACCTTCCTTTGCTGCAGCTTTTTTTGATGGAGCGCCCAAAGAATCAAGCCCAAAATAGACGCGAAAAACACAATCGCGTTAAACAACATTCCCAACAGCATAATCTGCATAAAATTCCACGAGTGAGAGCTTACGATTCTCTCCGGAAGAACCAGCACGGCCAGCCAGTCGTCTATATTCAGCTTGTGATATAAGATAAAATATTTGGAGTTGTTAATCCGCACATACACACAGTCCGCAATTCCGTTTTCTATATCGTTCAAGGCCTTTTCGGCGCTTGTACCCTGCATATATTCCAGAAGGGAGAGCTGTTTCTTAAAGTTATAGCTGATAGACGGGCTGTTTTCCTTGGTTTGGTGATAAACATACGTGCCGTTGCTGCGTATTATCATCATCATACTGTCCTTGCCGTATCCGGCCGTCTCGATTATGTCGTCCATTATTCCTATATCGAGATACAGACACAGGTATTCAATCTCCTTTTTACCCGCGAAAACAGCGTTCGGGAGCTTCGCCGCAAAAATCATATGCTCCTCGGAATCTCCCAGCGCGGGCAAAGAAAAAACAGAAAATTTATGATCCTCATCGTCGGGAAGCCATGAATAATCCTCCCAGCGAAACCGCACGCCGTCCGATGTATAGCAATCTCCGTCTTGGTCGATAAAGAATAATCCCGTCCCTTCCTCCATAAAGTCGGACATAGTTTTGAGGTATTCGAGAGCTTCCTCCAAGCTTTCGGGATTCCGTTTGGACATAAGACTCGCGTTATATTCCGCGCTTTCCCCATACTTATCCATGACAAGCCCGATGTTCTGGCTGATTTTTTCCATAAGGGAATTGGCGTTCTGAGCGCGTTCCTCGAAAAGCCCCCGCGACATTCTCCAAGCTGTCACCGCCGTTACCGCCGCCACGATAAGAGCTATCGGCAAACATGCCAGCAAGAATTTAAAATTTATTATGCTGCTTTTTTCATTGTCTTTATGCATTTTCATTTTATCTCCCACAAATAAAACCCGAATGACGGGCGTGCAAGCTTACGGTCAAAAGCCGTTATCTTGCCGATTTTTTATATTTTTATTTTTGTTTTTGTTTACCTACGCGGAGCGTATAATAAACACATTATATATTATTATAGCATACTTTTTTTAATTTGTCTACCATTATTGAAAATTTTAAAAGAATTTGCGCGCAAATTTTTTTCGGCATTTAATATATCCCTGTTTTTTCGTCGAATATATGAGAAATTTTCGGATTTTACCTTTGATTTATTGTGCAAAAGGTCATATTTACACGGTATTTTTCGGGTGCTATTATGAGTTTAAGGAAATTCCGCCCCCAAACAACAGAATTTCCGAGGAATTTTCCGAGGCGACGCCCCCTGCCTTGGAGCAATAAGAAGGGAGAGTATAATGACAATCGATTTAAGAGTGGACAACGACACACTGACCATAGCCCGCACATTCGGCATAGTAAGCGGAAGCAAAAATTATTACCGGGTGACGGCGGCGTTTTCGCCGGACTGGAACGGATTGAGCAAGTTTTTGATTTTGTCCTTTAACGGAGGCGAATTTTCGGCGGTCGAATTTTCTTCGTCCGACAGCGGCGGGGAAGAAACGGCCGTTTTGCCCGAAGGACTTATCCAACAGAGCGGCGTGCTGGAATTCGGCATTATCGGCAAGGAAAACGATACGCTGAGAATATCCACAAATCTGGAAAAGCTAAAAATATTTCGGGGAGCAAGCGAAACCTCATGCCTTCCGCCTGTTCCGGACGAGGAAGGAAGCTGGAGCGAATACGTACGCGGCGCGGTGGACAGCGCCGTGGCCGAAATCCCCGACGCTTCGGCCTCCGAAAGAGGGCTGATGAGTTCGTCGGACAAAGCATACCTTACAGATTTAATCAGCAATTATTGGAACAAGGAAAAGCTGCCTATGTACACGACTCCCGACCCTGCCGAGGGCTGGATGGTGAATTGGCTGTTTGATACGGGCTGGTACTTAGGCGGCATCAAAAAGGAATGTGGCGGCCACCCGCCTGTGCAAAGCAATAATTACACCTCGTGGGCGATTCTTGTTCTTAACGGAATGAACACCGAGCCTGAGGGCATAAATCACAACCACCGCCTGCAAATCGCGTTTGACGTTGTAAACAGCCGAATCTATATGCGCCGAGGCTGGATAAGCGAAAATACTTGGGCGGACGAGTGGACGGACGCGGGGGCCGTGACGGCGGGAAGCGTAAGCTTCGGCAATTTGAGCGAAGCCTTGCAGTCTGAAATTACCGCCTTGGAAAGTAAGGCGGAGGAGCTTAACGAAAGCCTAACAGCCCACGCCGCGCTTCCGCACTTTTGTTGGGATTTTATCAGCGAAAGAAACTGCTCGTACTTTTACGACGGCAACTTCAAATTCAAAAAGGGACAGGTTTTCATCGTAGAGGAGGACTTTACCTTTTATTACTACAGGGACGCTTCCGTTAATCTGCACATCGGGGACCTTATAGTGGCGCTAAAGGATTGGGACAGCAGCCTTACAAGCGAAACCTCGTGGGGACTGTTTTCCGAATCGTGTCCCGCGGGAACAAACCCGTACCTAAGCACCGTAATCCCCACGGCGGCGGACAAAGTGACCGCCCTCGAGCGGCAGATAGACGAGCTTAAAACCGAGATAGAAGCCTTAAAGGCGCAGGAGTAGGCTTATGGTAACATATATCGGCAAAAATAATAGTATTTAAAAAGGAGGGAAGCTTGAAATGAAGGATGTTATCTGTACCGCCGCGGGAGCGGCGGGAGCGGCGGCGGCCGCCCTTTTCGGCGGCTGGGACGCTCCGCTGTGTACGCTGGTTATATTTATGGTTATAGACTATATTTCCGGACTTATACTTGCGGGAGTGTTTAAACGTTCCCCCAATTCCGAAAACGGAGCGCTCAGCAGCGAAGCCGGAAGCAAAGGGCTTTTCAAAAAGGTCATGGCGCTGTTTTTCGTGCTTATCGCTCACAGACTTGACGCCGCCTTGGAAACGGAATATATAAAGAATGCCGTTGTCATAGGCTTCACCGCGAACGAGCTTATAAGCATAACCGAGAACGCCGGACTTATGGGGATTCCGCTTCCCGACGCGGTAACGAGAGCAATTTCGGTTTTAAAGAATAGGAGTGAGAAAAATAATGGAGATTAAACAAAATTTGTGTCCGCCGGAAAAATACTCGATAAAGAGTCCGTTTTCCATGACGCCGAAGGGAATATGCATCCACAACACGGCCAACGACGCGTCGGCGGCGAATGAAATAAGCTATATGCTGAGCAATGACAATAAGGTCAGCTTTCACTACGCCGCAGATGATAAAGAAATTGTGCAGGGCATACCTCTTGACCGCAACGCATGGCACGCCGGCGACGGCGGCAGCGGAGAGGGCAACCGAAAGTATATTTCCATCGAAATATGCTACAGCAAGTCGGGCGGCAGCCGCTTTGAGGCGGCAATGAAAAACGCCGCTTATCTTACGGCGAAGCTGATGAAGGATTACGGCTGGGATATTTCACGGGTTAAAAAGCATCAGGATTTCAGCGGGAAATACTGCCCCCACAGAATCCTTGACGAATACGGCTGGGACTACTTTTTAAATCTTGTAAAGGAGGAACTTGGTAAAATGGACGCGGTTAAATTCAGCGACATGAGCGGTCACTGGGCGGAAAGCGCGGTAAACGATCTGGCGGCAATGGGAATTGTCAAGGGCTACGAGGACGGGAGCTTCCGTCCGGACGAAGCCGTAACTCGCGGCGAGGCCGCCGAAATGGTGCGTAATGCCGTAAGGTATATTACCGGTAAGTAAATTTAAACGCCGAAAAAACAAAAAAAGCGCGTCCCTTGGGGTTTCCCAACGCGGACGCGCTTTTTTTGTTTTAAATTTATGGCGTGATTTTTTCGGCGTCCCTTTTGTCGTCCCTCTTATAGAGAAGCTTCAGTATTATGGGAGTCGCGACGGAGGA
>CAZKBV010000049.1:0-11831 GCA_964551215.1 uncultured Oscillospiraceae bacterium
TTATGATATTTGCGCGGCGGCTAACATTGCCGAAAAGGGAGTACAAAAGGATGATAGGTACAAACAATTTAAAAATACGACCGGCGGGGAGCTTCGCTCCCCTTGAAAAAACGGAGCTGAAGGCGGAGAGCGCTTTTTTTGAGAATCGGGAAAGGGCTTTGAAATATCTGGATATTCTTGACTGCGACAGAATGTTGTATAATTTTCGCAAGACATTCGGTCGGGAGCCTAAGGGTGAACCTTTGGGAGGCTGGGAGGAGCCGTCCGGTTTGCTTCGCGGACACAGCACGGGGCATTTTCTTTCGGCATTGGCTATGGCGTACAGCTCCACGGGGAAGAAGCTGTACAAAGAGAAAATGGATTACATAGTGTCGGAGTTAAGCTCCCTTCAAAGTATGTGCAAGGGAAATCCGGCGGATTTTAAAACCAAGGCCACGCCCGAAGCTTCGGGAGAGGAAAACTGGAGCAAGGACCCCTCCTGCTGGGGAGAGGGCTTTTTAAGTGCCTATTCCCCCGACCAGTTCGCTTTGCTGGAAAAAATGACAAAGTACAATAAAATATGGGCGCCCTATTATACCCTCCATAAAATACTTGCCGGACTTCTTGATTGCTATACGCGGGGAGGAAACGCGCAGGCTCTCAAAACCGCCAAAGGAATAGGCAATTGGGTGTACGCAAGGCTTTCGGCGGTTGAGCCGAAACGGCGGAAAGAGATGTGGGGGCTTTACATTGCCGGAGAGTTCGGGGGCATAGCCGAAAGCCTCAGCTTGCTTTACTCTGTCACCGGCGAGGAAAAATACCTCACGGCGGCAAAAATGTTCGATAACGAAAACATTTTCGAGCCTCTTATGAAGGGAGAGGACGGCATAGAAAACCGCCACGCGAATCAGCATATACCCCAGATAACCGGCGCAATTGAGGAATATATGGCAACCGGAGATAAACGCTACATGAAAATAGCGGAAAACTTTTTTGAAATTGTTGTGAGCCGACATATGTATTCCATCGGCGGCGTAGGTCGGGCGGAGAGCTTCCGCGACGGAGGCAAGCTTGCGGCCAATATAAAGGAAGATACCAACTGCGAAACCTGCGCGGCGTATAATCTTATGAAAATCGCGAGGCTGCTGTATGCTTTTAATCCCAAAAAGGCGCGATACATGGACTATTACGAACGGGCTATGATAAATCAGATTCTCGCGTCCCAGTCGCCGGAGGTTACGGATACCCGTCACAACGGGGTGACGTATATGCTCCCCATAGGGCCGGGAGCGGAAAAGGAATATTCCGACGATTACCGGAGCTTTACCTGCTGTCACGGCACGGGAATGGAAAATCACGTGAAATATCAGGACGCTTCCTTCTTTGAAGCCGAGGAGGGGCTTTATGTTAATCAGTATCTTCCGTCGGTGTTCCGTTCCGATGTAACCGTGGACATTGAAAGTAATTTTCCCGGGCCGGAGGGCAAAATAACCGTTTCGGGAGACGCGGATAAGACATTGTATTTCCGCGTACCCGTATGGAGCGAAAATCCCTTCGGGCTTCCGACGGAGGGGAGATACGCCGTGATGCGTCACCGCTCCGGACAAACGGAGACTTTGAATTTTAAATTTACGTACAGCGTGCGGACGGAATACACCCCCGATTCCATCGAGGGAGGCCCTCTCGCTTCGGTGCTTTACGGCCCATTCGTTATGGTAACGGAGGACAGCTCGAAGGAATATCTGACCTTCGGGAACAGCTTTGAGGAAAACAGCGACGCCGTAACACTGAAAAACGGCGGACACGAGTTTATTCCCATGTATAAAATGCATGGCCGCCCGTACCACACCTATTTTTACATAAAGCAGCCATAAATAACCGGCGCGGCGTTTTTTGCGCTCTGTTTGTTTATGGATTAGTATATATTTTTTAAATCGGAATAGCTTTCCATCAAGCTTGCTCGAAACAGAGCTTGCGATAGATTGCAACCTGCGCGGGGGCATCTGCGCGTAGGTCATACAAAAAAGGTTTTAAATATTTTAAATAATTATTGACATTCCTCCAAAAGTTATGTAAAATTAAAATAAGGTTAATTATTAAATATATATAAAGGAAGGTAGGAATGAAAATGAAAAGGGCTTTGTCAATAGTTTCCGCGTTTGCGGTGGCGATCGGGTCTTTGGCGGTATCCGCCGCCGGAACGCAGAGCAAAATTTTTATCGACGGGAAAGAAGCGGACTTAAAAAATGTTCTGCTTGTGGAAGGAAAAACCTTTGTCGAAGCGGAGGAGCTTATCGGGGCGATCGGCGCCGAAAGCGAAGCCGGCATTGATAAGACATCGGTGGAAAAGAACGGCGTAACCGCCGTGGAGGAGCTTTATACCGTTGACGGAAAGGACTATTTGCCTTTGCGCGACTTGGCGGAAAGCCTCGGCGGAACAGTGTACTGGGAGGCTCTTACGGGCAACATCAGCGTGGATTTGGAGCCTACGGAGGAAGGCGTTTTTAACAAGCATTATTATACTGTCTCTCAGGGCGAAAAGCAGCTTGCCGTTGTTGACGGCGGACTTGTGCTGGCTGAAAATCCGGAGGAAGCGGCGGCGCAGTGGTTCCTTGAAAAGAAAAGCGACGGCTTTTATTCCTTTACCAACCGAGGCAACGGCAATTCCCCTGATGTTCCCAACGGGCAGACGGACAGCGGCGTGAAGCTGATTCAGTATTCCGCCAACAACAACGACAATCAGCGTTTTGCCCTTGAAAAGAAGGACGGCGTTTGGTACGTAAAGGTTAAACATTCCGAGCTGTACCTTACGGCTGACGGCGAAGGAAGCATTACTCAGGAGGAATTTACCGGCGAGGAAAACCAGCGGTTTGTCTTTACATACGCGGGACGGACGGAAAAGGCCGTCCACGGCGCGGATGCGGCTCTTAAAATTCCGGAAAAAACTCCCTTGGACGACAAGCATATCTACAAGGCCGAAGGCTTGGGAGACAATGTAACCGTAGTTAAAAAGTCCGGCGGTTTTGTTGACATAATCGGCGCAAAAACAATTTCCGACGTTATGCCCTCATGGAACGGCGACGGAAGCTACTCCCTTCTTTCCAAGGAGGACGGCGAAAGTGTAGGCAGCTATGTTTTTGAAATTACGGGCGAAGCCGAAAGGCAGGAATACAAAAAGCCCCCGATTCATAAAAAGTACGTTACAATCGAAAAAGACGGTAAGTACCTGAGCATAACCGACGATGGGCTGTGCTTCTCCGACAAAGAGGATTGGTGGCAGTTCCTTTACGCGGGCGACGGATTTTACGCAATAACCGAAAAGGAAACCGGGAAATCTCTGGATGTGCCGAGCGCGTCCGAAGAGGTCGGGGTTGAGCTTATCACCTACGCTGCCGGCTCCGGTGACAATCAGCGCTTTGAGGCACTTATCGACAGCGGTGACAAGTACACCTTTAATGTGAAACATTCCGGCCTTGCGTTAGCGGAAAAGGACGGCAAGCTGATACAAACCTCAGCCGAAGAAGCGTCAGTGTTTACGCTGAAATCCGTAGGCGACAGCGACGTCCTTACGATGGGCGTCACGGCAATGCCTTTCCTCATTGAGGACGAGGAGTACGTCACTAATATAAAGGTTCAGTGGAATGAGGTTTCCGGAGCGGAATTCTATAACGTTTACCGCCGCGAGGGAAAAGGAGATTATGAATTTCTCGAAAGCCTCGAAGGTCTTTGCGTCGACGATTACGGTCTTAAAATAGGCGAAAGCTACAGCTACTGTGTTGAAGCTGTTTCGGACGGTTTTCTCCTTGACAGCGCCGAAAGCGAGGCTGTGGAAACCTATCAGCTTCCCAACATTGAGTTTAATGAGTTTTCCAACCTTAAGGCCTCCGGACTTAACCGCCCAAATACCCTTACCGACGGAAAAACATACTTCAGCCTTTCCCATAAGGGACGGGAGGACGGCGCGGGCGGATTCGGCTCAATGGTGCTGCGCACCTCCGAGGACGATATTACCTACGGGGACGAGTTTGAGGTTCTCAGCTTCGAGGATATAGTAAGCAGCCCCTCTACCGAGGGCGATGATATCGAATACTGCGGCTTCGAAAGTATTCACTATGTTTACAATAAGGAAACGGGAATGCTTTATATGTGGGCGCACATGGAAGCCAACGGCGGCTACGGCTACGCCCGCGTGGCTGTGGCATACGGCAAGCCCGGCGAGCGGTTTAAGTTTAACTGCTTCCGTCCCGAGGGAGACGATTCCCGCGACATGGGAATATATGTTGACGACGACAATACGGCGTATATAATCTGCGCAATTCACAACAATGCGGATTTGGCCATATACAGACTGACCGAGGACTGGACAGACGTTGAGCGGCGGTCGTGCATAGTTAACTACGGCAAGTGGAGGGAGCTTCCCAGCGTTCTTAAGAAGGACGGTATCTATTACCTGTTCCATTCCGGAACAGCCGGATGGTATCCAACTCAGGGCGGGTATAATACAGCTACGAATTTTGAAGGCCCTTGGTCGGAAATGCGCACCATAGGCAATACCAATACATTCTCCTCCCAATCCGGCGGAGTGAGCCATCTTACGGAGGGCAGCGACAACACGCTTATGATATCCTACCGCTGGATGTGGTGGTGGCAGGACGCGACTAACCGCATAACGCAAAACCGTCTCATGCCCATTACGATTTCCAACGGCTACGCCTTCTTTGACTATTTCGACAGATTCTATTATAATTTGGAAGAAGATTTGCTTATTCCGATTCAGAAAGGAAAAATACTTTCCCAAGGCAAGCCCATAACCGCCACAAACCGTAACGAATGGGCTTCCGACGCCAACGACGGAAATTACATGACGGAATGGGTGGCCGAAAACGAATGGCCCCAGTCTGTTACAATCAATCTGGAGCAGGTTTACGATTTGAGCGAGATGCAGATATCTTGGCGCAGCTACAACGGCTCCGAGCCGTATTACAGCTATACCGTTGAAACCAGCCTTGACGGCAAAGAGTGGGAAACTGTTTTGGATAAGAGCGAGGGCTTTACGGATTATGCCTTTACGATAGACGCTCTCTCCGGAGCGGCGCAGTATGTAAGGGTTAATATCCTTGACACAACTCCGCGCAGCGGCAATAAAGATTCCTACAGCCCCAATATGTACGAGATAAGAATTTTGGGATATTAAAAAGCGATTTCCGCTTCTGAATTTAATCCGTATTTTAAAAAACACAAATAATTTAAAAAAACTCTTGACATATTTCGTATTTATGATATAATTATTATGTCACTATATGCGGTTACTTTTCTTTTCTGTGTAGCTGCGAGGGGAGGGTTAGAGAATGTCCGAGGTTAGAGTTAAAGATAACGAATCTTTAGATAGCGCCCTTAGAAGGTTCAAGCGTTCATGTGCTAAGGCAGGCGTGTTGTCCGAGGTCCGGAAGAGAGAACACTATGAAAAGCCCAGCGTAAAGCGCAAGAAGAAGTCCGAAGCGGCAAGAAAAAGAAAGTACAAATAAAAAGTAAGAGTGTTTAACAGCGGCTCGTTTGCATATGCAGGCGAGCCGCTGTTCGTTGTGATTTCGATTATCGGCGCCTACCGCCCCGCAAGCTCCTCCGAAGCGGAAAGCATATTTTCAATGAACACCCCGTAGCCGCAGACGGGATTGTTTACCAGCACATGAGTAACCGCGCCTATAAGACAGCCGTTTTGAACGATAGGGCTGCCGCTCATGCCCTGTATAATTCCGCCGGTAAGGTTAAGCAGCCTTTGGTCGGTTATTTCCAGAAGGATTCCCTTTGTGGCGGAGCCAAGACGGTTTACACGCATTATATTTATGCCGTAGTGAGTTCTGCCCTCCCCTACATCGCAGATTATTTCCGCCCTGCCAACCTTTATTTCTCCGGCGAGAGCCACGGGCATTTTCTCCCCGTAGGGGTAATCCCCCAGCAAATGACCGAAAATGCCGCAGTCGGTATTTGTCTCAATGGTGCCTAAGGTTTCCGCACCGGACACAAAGGCCCCGGTTATTTCTCCGGGGGCTCCCCGCCGCCCCTTGGTAACTCCGGCAACCACCGTTCTTTCAACCGTACCCTTGCGGACGGGAAAGCGCACACCCGTATCGGTTTCGTTGATTCCGTGGCCCAAAGCCCCGTAAACACCCTTGTCGGAATCCGCAAAGGTGATAGTTCCCACTCCGGCGGCGCTGTCCCTCACCCAAACCCCAAGGCGGTAGCTCCCGTCGTCGCAAAGCACGGGAGTAATGCTTGCGGAAAATTCACGGCCTTCGCGGTTCACTGTGAGGACTGCCGTCTCGCCTTCGCTTGTTACGGCGGCAAAATCCCTGTAGCTGTTTATTTCGGTTCCGTTTACGGTGAGAATAATGTCCCCCTCCTTCAAAACGGAGCCGGTGTAAAAATCCGCAAAGCCGATAACGATAACTCCGGCTCCTCTAAGCTTTATTCCCACAAGATTTCCTCCGACAATGACGCTTTTCGGCTCAACAACACGTATGTTTATTTTTCCGGCGGAAATGCCGAAGGCGCTCAGCTCCGCCTCGTATTCCCCCGAGGCCGCCGCCACGATTCCCTCCGCCGAGGCTTCCATACTTTCCGGAAGAGAGGAAAGCGAGACTCCCCGGGCAAGCTTGGGACTGTGGGGAACTCCCGAAAAGAACATTATTTCCTCCGGCAGGGAGCTGGAAAAGTTAATTATATAAATCGCGCCGCAAAGGAATAAGGCAAAGAATATCCGTCCGAATCTGCCTCGCATAAAACCACCCCGAAAGTTAATTTTCCGCGGTCGCTCCAAATCGGTTAATAAAATTACGCCGATTTACACGCCCTTTCCTCAAAGCGGCCTTTATTAGCTTTGCCCTTTTCTTCTATTTATATTCCTCCAATGACTTAAACTCATACCCCATTTCCCGCGCCTTGTCTATAAATGTCGCCATTGCGGCGGCATTATCCGCCGAAACCGCGTGAAGAAGTATAACCGCTCCGTTGTGAAGCTGGGGGATTATACTGTTTAAAGCGTAATCCGCCCCCTTTTGGGAATCGGTTTTCCAGTCCACATATGCCGCCGACCAGAAAACGGATCTGTACCCCATATCCGCCGTAAGTCCGAGAATCCGAGTGCTGTATTCTCCCCTTGGCGGACGAAGATATTTCATGCTCACGCCGTATTTTTCAAACATCATAAGATCCAACCCGTAAAGCTCGGCTTCCACTTCGCTGTCGCTCATATCGGGCAGCGAAGGATGATTCACGCTGTGATTGCCCACAATATGGCCTTCGTCAAGCATACGGCGGATAAGTTCGTCCTCGGCTTTTAGGTACGGGCCTGTCACAAAAAACGCCGCCGGTACCTTTTTTTCTTTAAGCACATCCAATATTTTGCCCGTATATCCGTTTTCGTAGCCCTCGTCAAAGGTCAGGTAAAGCGCCTTTTCATTCTCGCTGCCCATGTATATACAGCCGTAACGTTCCGTTTCGGCGATCTGCTCCGCCGTAAATTCCGGTCGGGGCAGCATTTTTCGAAAGCCCCAGCCCTTTGCGGCGAGGTCGCCTTCTATAGCTGTGCCGAAAGTCGGGACGGCGCATGAACAAAGCAGGAACGCCGCGGCAATAATAGGAATGAATCTTCTCATTTTACACCTCCGGAAAATATGAACGCGGTTTTGACGCGATAAAAAGGGAAAAGCTCGAAAGAGAGCTTCCTTTACGGGCTTTCGGCCCTTATTGACGCAAAAAAAATGGCGCCGCGTTTTCGCAGTGCCATTTTATTAAGCAATATATAATTTTATTACTTCTTTTATTATTACTTCTTTTTCTTGGCGGGTTTCTTGTCTGTTCCGAGGCTGTTCCACCATGCCCAGAAGGGGCCGGAGATAAACAGAGAGGAATAGGTTCCGCAAACAATACCCACAATAATCGGAATAGCAAACTCACGTATGGATGTAACACCCATTACGCACAGCGCGCCGATTGTGAAAAGTGTAGTAATGGAAGAATTGATTGTTCTGGTATAGCTGCTCTTGATGGCCGCGTCCGCAATTTCGCCGGGAGTTGCGCCTTTCATAAGCTTCTTGTTTTCACGGATACGGTCAAACACGATGATAGTCGCGTTTATTGAATATCCGAGAATGGTAAGCACGGCGGCGACAAAGGTTGTGTTTACCGTCACTCCGAGAAGGGACTGGAAGCCGAACATAATAATTATGTCATGCACAAGGGCAATAACCGCGCTTGTACCGCTCATGAAGTCAAAACGAATCGTGATGTAGAGAAGCATCAGAACCACCGCGATAAGCACGGCAATAAGAGTGTTGCCGATAAGCTGGCCGCTGACTGTTCCGTTTACCTTCTCGTTATTCATAACCGCGGACTGCTCAAGGCCAAACTCCGATTTAACAGACTCAACGACCTCATCGCTGACAGTGTTGCTAAGCTCGGGAGTCTTGATTATAACCTGAGTGTCCTCTGTTTTCTGAACGGTTATATCTGTAGAGTCTATACAGTCGGAAACCAGCTTTTCAATGCTGTTTTCCATGTCAACGGTAACGCTCTTTCCAAGGTCAAACTGGAAAATATTGCCGCCTGTAAAGTCTATGCCCAGATTAAGCCCCTTTACGCAGAGAAGCGCTATGCTGGCCACAATAAGGACTATGGAAATCGTAAAGAAAATCTTCTTATGTGATGTAGGACTGAACATTAGGCATCCCTCCTTTTGTTTACACCGTAGAGAGCGGTGTTCTTAACTCCGAATCCGACAATGAGCTTAAGAAGCAGCTTTGTGAGGAATATAGCCGTCAGCATACTGCATACGATACCTATGAACAGAGTAATGGCGAAGCCCTTTATGGTGCCGGTGCCGAAGAAATAAAGCACTACGCACGCAATAATTGTTGTTACGTTAGAGTCGATAACGGCTGTGATAGCGCGCTTAAATCCGCTGTCAACCGCCGCGCCGACGCTCTTGCCGTGACGAAGCTCGTCCTTGATTCTTTCAAAAATAACCACGTTTGCGTCAACGGCCATACCTATGGAAAGGATTACACCGGCAATGCCCGGCAGCGTAAGAGTGACTCTGTAGCCGCTGTCAACGCCGTCGCCGATAAAGAAGCCGGCCATAATAAGCAATATAACGCTGATGTAGGCCACAAGGCTGATATCCGCAACAAGGCCGGGCAGACGGTAGAATATAAGCATAAACAGCATTACAAGAATAATACCGATAAACGCCGCCTTAAGAGAGGTTTCCAAGGCCTGAGCGCCCAATGTGGGGCCTACGCTGCGGAGCTCCGCGTCCTTAAGCGCGAAGGGAAGGGAGCCGCTGCTGATAAGGTTTGCGACATTAACGGCTTCCTCGGCTGTGTAGCCGCCTGTGATAACGCAGGTTTCGCTGTCAATTTTATCGTTGACGGAGGGGCTGAGCTGAATTTCGCCGTCAAGAGCAATGGAAATATAGTTCTTATTATCGCTTTTCAGAGCGACCGCCGCTTCGGTGGCCTGAGCGAACTTCTCCTGACCTTCCTTGGTAAAGGTAAGCTCAACATAATGCTCGCTTCTTCCGGCGTTTGTGGGATCGCCGTACAGATGCTCGGCGCTTTTTACATAATTCTTGCTTCCGTCCATAATCTCGTTGCCGTCGGCGTCAAGGAACTGAAGCTTTGCCACCTGGCCTATCATTTCAACCGCGGCCTGGGGGTCGTCGATATTTGGTATTTCAACACGAATCTGCCTGTCTCCCTGACGGGATATGGTAGCCTCGGTGTTGCCTTGGGCGTCCAGACGGGCGCGGATAACCGCTTCGGCGGAATCCATATCCTCAGCCGTTACCTTTGTTCCCTCTTCAACATCCGGCTCAAACACGATTATAGAGCCGCCCACCAGGTCAAGGCCTTTTTTAATTCCCTTGTCGCCCAACACGCTGGGAATTTGAAAGTTACCGATTTTGATGTCAAAGGCACAGACGCTTGCGAACGCCGCTATGAGCACCATTATCAGTATAAATGAAACAACACTCTTTGCTTTCATTTATTGATCCTCCTATTTCTTTAGTTTTTCAACGTTACTATTATACTAAAATATTTTCAATTAGTCAATAGTAAATTTAAAAAAACTCTTTATTTTTGCTTATTATACAGTAATATACAAGCCTTTACCGCGCCTGTGCGAGACGCGCGGCAAGGGCAAGAGCGCACTCCGTACGCTTGCGCTGCATCTCGCAGGCAATGAAATACGGCTTATTTATATCGCCGTTCATATTGAAGGCGTTTGCGGCGCAGCCGCCGCTGCAGAAAAACCTGTTCCAGCACTTTTTGCACTCGTCCTTTGTATAGACGTTGCTCTTTATGAACATATCCCGTATTTCATTGTTTTGGATGCCGTCGTATACATTCCCCATTTTAAATTCGGGCTTGCCGACAAACTGATGACAGGGGTAAAGATCCCCTTCGGGAGTCACCGCCAGATATTCGTTGCCGCTGCCGCAGCCCGAAAGCCGCTTATAGGCGCAGGGCCCCTGCTCAAGGTCAACCATAAAATGGAAGAAATTCACAAAACCGCCCTTTTCCCTGTATTGCGCAATATGCTCCGCCAAACGGTCATACTCGGCAAAAATTTTCGGCAGGTCGCTTTCCCTTATGGAGTAATCCTCCTTTTCGTCCGCCACAACAGGCTCAACGCTTATCTGCTCAAAGCCAAGCTCCATAAGGTGCTTTACGTCCTCGGCGAAGTCCAGATTATTACGGGTAAAGGTTCCGCGAACGTAGTAGTTGGTCTGATCGCGGCTGTCCGCGAGGCGTTGGAATTTAGGCACTATGCGCTCGTAGCTGCCGCTTCCGTCCACCCTTTTGCGGACGCTGTCGTGAACCTCCTTTCTTCCGTCCAAAGAAAGCACGACATTGCCCATATTTTCGTTTATGTAGGCCTGCTTATCCTCATCGAGAAGAATCCCGTTGGTGGTTATTGTAAAGCGGAACTCCTTGCCGAAGAGCTTCCCCCGCTCCTTGGCATATTCCGTAATCTCCTTCACAACGCCGAAATTCATAAGCGGCTCTCCGCCGAAATAGTCGATTTCGATATTTTTTCTGTTTCCGCTTTGAGCTATAACGAAGTCGATAGCCTTTTTCCCTACCTCGGCGCTCATAAGCTCGCGCTTGCCCATGTACTCTCCCCCGTCGGCAAAGCAATACCTGCAGCGAAGGTTGCAGTCGTGGGCAATATGAAGGCAGAGAGCCTTTACCACCGGCTGTTTGTTCCAATGGGCGGCTATTTCTTCATATATATCCTTTGTAAACAAGAGCTTTTGCTCTTTAAGGGACATAAGCTCCTCCAAGGCCTCGTCGTACTCCGCCCCCGTAAGAGAAAGCTCCTCGGCCTTTTCGGGATTAAATTCCCCGTCCTCACTGAAGCAGTCCAAAAGCCTGTAGGCCTTTTCGTCCAAGGAATGTACCGCGCCGCTTACAACGTCCAGCGCTATGTATTCCCCCAAGCAGTTAAATTTGTGTACCATTTTATCACCCTAAAAAATACAAAATAAAAGGGCGGACGCCAATGTCATCAGCTCCGCCCGAAAACCTTTGAGCCATGCTATTACTTGCTTTTCCGCTCACACTTTTGGTTCGCGACCGTGCAGGACGTCTTGCACGCGCTCTGGCATGACGTCTGACATTCGCCGCAGCCGCCCTTGTTAACGGAAGCCGCAAGATTCGCGCCGGCAATTGTCTTTACGTGTTTCATAAATTACGCCTCCTTAAACTGTTATTGCATAGCTATGCTATGGGTTTATTTAAATCGGAGCAACGCTCCATCAAGCTTGCTTGAAATGGAGCCTGCGAACG
>CAZKBV010000050.1:0-11670 GCA_964551215.1 uncultured Oscillospiraceae bacterium
GTTATATTTAAATCACTGTCAACGAGGGTGGAATGAATGAAGAAATTACTGTTTGCGCTTACACTTGTCCTTTTAATCCCAATGGCGGCCCTTGCCGACGAGGAAATTTATACCTTCGACTGCTTTTCCTTTGAGGCGGCGGGCGCCGACGTTCCCAACACCGACGACATTTCGGAGCTTAAAACGTCAATGGTGTCCGCTATTGAGAATTGCGATGAAAAACTGGATATTTCCAAGTACAATCTTTCGCAGGCGGAAGCTTATCAGATTTTTGTTCAGGTTATGAATGAAAATCCGGCTCTGTTTCATGTGGAGCCCACAATCTCGCTTAATGTATCTCAGGAAAAGGCAATCAACTATATTTTTCGCTACCGTTATCCCAAGTCGCGCCTTGAAGAAATGCGCGCCGAATTAAAAACGGAAACCGACAAAATCTTCTCCCTTATGACCGAAGACATGATGGACTGGGAAAAGGCTCTCATTGTCCACGACGCGATTATATCCATGTGCGACTACGACACTGAGGCAAGCTCCGAGAAGGTCATAAGAAATATATACGACTTTTTCACGCAGAAAAAGGGCGTGTGTCAGGCTTATTCCCTTGCCTACAAATACATTATGGACCAATGTGGCATACCTTGCTTTATTGTCAACAGCGACGAAATGCACCACGCCTGGAATGTGGTTGAAATCGGGGGCAAATATTATCACGTTGACCTTACTTGGGACGATCCTCTTTACGACGGCAGCGGCATTTTCGGTTACTGCGGCCACAATTATTTTCTCATAAGCGACAGCGGCATATCCGCCGACCACCTTGCTTGGACGCCGAATTACGGCTGTACGGAGGATTTTGAAAATTCCTTCTGGGACAAAGCGACCTTTCCCCTTTGCCGAAATGACGGCGTTTGGTATATTTCCGACGGAGAAGGCTTCGGGAAAATCGAAAACGGCCTATATTCGGAGCTTTTCCTTGCCGACGACATTCCCGTGGGAATTTCCTACGATCCGGACTTTACCTCCGTGGCGGCTTTTGGGGACTGTATTTTCTTTAACTCCTATTTTACCGTCTACGCTATGGACGTTTCTTCGGGGAAAATCGCCCCCGTGCTTACGGAGGACGAACATATCTCCGCCTTTACGTTTGCCGACGGAATCATGACCTATTCCCTTTCCGACAGCCGTTTTGACAGTGACAAAAGGTTAAAGTCCGTCAATTTAATGGACTTTGTTTTCCCGCAGCCCCATGAATTTGCCGTATCGGAAATGAATTACGACGGCGGCGCGCTTCACTGGGAGCTTTCTGTCGGGGAGGAAACGGAAAACGCAAGGGTATACGCCGCCGGATTCGGCGAGGATGGAGAGCTGGTGTTTATAAAGGAGGTTTCTCTTTCGGATTCGTCCTTGGAAGCCCCAACCGCCCATGTCTACAAAATCTTTGTCTGGGAGGACACCTCTCCCCTGTGCGTCTGCGGCAAACTGATTGATACAGAAAACTGAAGCTTTAATCAATGTGAAGGAGGAAATTACAATGCTTTTTTCCGAAATTGTCAAACCGCTCAGCATAACCGTAAATCCGAAGGACGACTTTGAAGCCGCCAACGTGACCTGTTCAACCCAAAAGGTCGTAAAAAACAGTGTGTTTTTTGCGATAAACGGCACTGTTACCGATGGCCATATTTTCATAGAGCAGGCCTACGAAAAGGGCGCCGGAGCGGTAGTCGGCGAAAGGGATTTAAATACGGGGCGGCTTTATTTTAAGACCGATGACACCAGAAAGGCCTTTGCCGTCGCGGCAGCGGCCTTTTACGGGAATCCTCAAAACGACCTTGAGGTTTGGGGAGTAACCGGAACAAACGGGAAAACCACCGTCGCAAATATGCTCAGAAGCATTTCTCTCGCCAACGGGAAGGGCTGCGGCCTTGTTGGTACCATAGAAAATATCGCCGGAGGGAAGGCCGTCGAGGCGGAGAGGACTACTCCCGACGCCGAAGCGTTGTTTTCTCTGTTCAGGAAAATGGTTGACGGCGGCGACAAGGTATGCGCTATGGAGGTTTCCAGCCACGGTCTGGCGGAAAGCCGTGTGTACGGGATTAAATTTCGCGTCGGCATTTTTACAAACCTAACTCAGGATCATCTGGACTTCCACAAGACAATGGAGGCCTACGCCGAAGCAAAGTCCGTGCTTATGCAAAACAGCGAAGCCGCCGTTATCAACGCCGACGACCCTTGGGCGGATTTCTTTAAGAGCCGCGCCGAAAAATACGTAACCTACGGCATAAAAAACAAGGCCGACTTCATGGCCACGGACATAAAATGCACGGCGGACAGCGTCAGCTTTAACTGCCCCTTGGGGGAAATTATTCTTCCTCCGGGAGGATATTTCAGCGTATACAACGCCCTTGCCGCCGCCTGCGCCGCGCACGAGGCCGGTATTTCGGACGAGGCCGTAATTAAAGGCCTGAGGGATTTTTCCGGTGTAAAGGGGCGGCTGGAGCATTTAAACACCAAGGGAAAATACCACGTATACATCGACTACGCCCACACTCCCGACGGGCTGGAAAACGTGCTTAATGGAATCAAGGAATTCGCCGAAAAGAAAATCATCACCGTTTTCGGCTGCGGCGGCGACCGCGACAAGGGCAAGCGGCCAAAAATGGGGCGCATCGCCTCGGTTATGTCGGATTTCTGCGTTGTGACAAACGACAACCCCAGAACGGAAAATCCGGATGAAATAATAGCCGGAATCACCGCCGGCATGGAGGGCGGCGAGTACGTATGTATTCCCGACAGAAAAGAGGCCATACGCTATGCGCTGACCCATGCGGAGGACGGGGACATTGTTCTTTTGGCGGGCAAGGGTCACGAAACCTACCAGATAATCGGAACGGAAAAGCGCCATCTGGACGAAAGAGAGCTTGTTGAGCAGGTGGAAGCCGAAGAAGGAATGTAGGGATTTAAAAAACAGCCGAAGCAACGGGATTTCCCCCATTGCTCCGGCTGTTTTTAACCGCTGATTTATTCGCCCAAATAGGCCTTTTTTACGGAAGGGTCGTTCATCAAATCGCTTGCCTTGCCGGAAAGAACGATTTTTCCCGTTTCAAGAACATAGGCTCTGTCGGCAATGGACAGGGCTTTTTTAGCGTTCTGTTCAACCAAAAGCACCGTTGTTCCGCTTGCGCTGATGGACTTTATAATGTCGAATATTTCCGTTACCAAAATAGGAGAAAGCCCCATTGACGGCTCATCCATAAGGATAATCCGAGGTTTGCTCATAAGCGCCCGCCCCATAGCCAGCATCTGCTGTTCGCCGCCGGAAAGGGTTCCGGCCTCCTGCTTTTCTCTCTCCTTCAAACGGGGGAAGCGCTTGTATACCATTTCAAGGGTTCGGGCTATTTCGTCCTTGTCCTTTTTCGTATAGGCTCCGAGCTTCAAATTCTGCAAAACCGTAAGATTCTGGAAAACACGTCTCCCCTCCGGAACATGAGCCATACCCATCTCGACTATTTTGTGGGGCGGAGTTTTAACAAGATCCTTCCCTTCAAAGGTTATTTTGCCGCTTTTCGGCTTAATAAGCCCGGTTATAGTGTGAAGCGTAGTGGTCTTGCCCGCTCCGTTAGCGCCTATAAGCGTTATTACCTCTCCCTCGTTTACCTCGAAGGAAAGCCCCTTTATAGCGTGAATCATGCCGTAGTATACGTGCAGATCCTCTATTTTAAGCATTGCCATTATCCGTTCCTCCTTACTCGCCGATGTATGCTTTTATTACCTCGGGATTGTTGAGTACCTGATTTGTCTTTCCCGAAGTCAGCACCTTGCCGAAATTAAGCACCGTAACCTCCTCGCATATGCCGGAGACAAGGCTCATGTCGTGTTCGATGAGAAGGATAGAAATTTTGAATTTATCCCTTATAAAGCGGATATTTTCCATAAGCTCCGCTGTTTCGTTGGGATTCATGCCCGCCGCCGGTTCGTCCAGAAGCAACAGCTTGGGGTCGGTGGCGAGAGCTCTGGCTATTTCAAGCTTTCTCTGCTTGCCGTAGGGCAGATTCGCGGCGATTACCTCAGCTTCCTTGTTCAGGCCGAACACCTGAAGAAGATCCATAGCCTTCTCTGTCATAAGCTTTTCGTTTTTATAGTATCCGGGGAGCCGGAGAACGCCCTCCAACGCGCTGTATTTAAAACGGTTGTGAAGGCCGAGCTTTACGTTGTCCAAAACGCTCTGCTTGCTGAAAAGGCGGATATTCTGAAATGTTCGGGCTATGCCGCTTCTGCTTATTTCAACAGGCTTTTTGCCTGTCATTTCCACTCCGTCCAGAAAGAAGGAACCCGATGTTGGCTTATAAACTCCTGTGAGGAGGTTAAACACGGTTGTTTTGCCCGCTCCGTTGGGACCGATGAGGCCGTAAAGCCGCCCCTCGGCAACAGTAATATTGAAATCGTCCACAGCCTTAAGGCCGCCAAAGGTTATTCCCAGATTTTTTGTCTCAAGTATATTCATTCCTCCGCGCCCTCCTTTTTGCGGAAAAGTCTGTCCTTAACCGTGCCGACAAAGCCTTTGAAGCTCTCGCTGTTGTTTACAAGCATGGCAATGATAAGGATTATCGCGTAGAAAAGCATACGGTAATCTCTGAAGGGGCGGAGTATTTCGGGAAGAAGATACAGCAAAAGCGTTGCGATTATGCTTCCCCGTATGCTTCCAAGCCCTCCCAGAACCACATATACCAGAATCATTATTGAGGTGTTATAGTTGAATATTTTAGTGTTAAGGAAGGAAATATTGTGGGCATAAAGGGTACCGGCAATTCCGGCAAAGAAAGCCGACACCACAAAGGCGATGAGCTTGTATTTCGTAATGCTTATGCCTATGGTTTCAGCCGCGATGCGGTTATCTCTCACGCTCATTATTGCCCGCCCCGCGCGGGAATCAATGAGATTCATTATCACAAAAAGGGTTATCAGAATCATTACGAAGGAAATTTCAAAGGTTGCGTCCTTGGGTATGGGGCTTATTCCCATAGCTCCGTTTATAAGGGTTTTGGCCGTAGCGGGATCCATCTTCATTGCGGCTATGCCCTTCATTGAAAAGTGAAGCCCGTTTTTATCAATACCCAGATAAATTACGTTACAGATATTTTTGATTATCTCGCCGAAGGCAAGAGTAACTATTGCCAGATAATCCCCCCTAAGTCTCAGCACGGGTATGCCTATCAATACGCCGAACACCGCCGCGACAAGGCCGCCTATAAGCATTGCTACGCAAAGGCGCAGCAGACTGTTCGGTATGGCGTCCTTCATCATGACGGTAAACAGCGCCGAGGAATATGCTCCGACGCACATAAAGCCCGCGTGGCCAAGGCTAAGCTCTCCCAAAACGCCCACCGTAAGGTTAAGGGACACCGCGAGAATTATATAGTAGCATATAGGGATGAGCAGTCCGGCAAACTGATTGGACAGCAGCCCCGCTCCCGCGGCTATCTTAACCGCGATAAACAGCACGAAAACTATAGCGTAATTCAGAAGGTTGTTTTTTGTTGTAGCCCGAAGTCTCATATCTTTTCCTCCTCACACCTTTTCGTTGTACTTTTTGCCCATAAGCCCCGTAGGCTTAATTATCAGTATAACAATAAGCACGCCGAAAACTATAGCGTCCGCGACCTGAGAAGATATATACGCCGTGGCAAGATTCTGCACTATTCCCATAACGATTCCCCCTACCATTGCGCCGGGAATACTGCCTATGCCGCCGAACACCGCCGCCGTAAAGGCCTTTATGCCGGGCATTGCGCCGGTATAGGCGTTTATCTGAGGGTAAGACGAGCAGAGAAGCACGCTTGCAACCGCGGCGAGGGCACTGCCTATGGCGAAGGTAACGGATATTGTCTTGTTCACGTTTATTCCCATAAGCTGAGCCGCGCCCTTATCCTCGCTGACCGCAAGCATCGCGCTGCCGGTTTTGGATTTATTTATAAACAAAGTGAGGACGACCATGATTATAACAGAAACCAGAATTGTTGTTATGGCCTCGCCGGAAACGGTGAGTCGGGAATTGATTTTCCACGCCTTGATCGGCACTACCGATTTGAAATTTTTGGAGTTGCTGTCGAAAACAAGCAAAGCCGTATTCTGCAAAAGGTAGCTTACGCCTATGGCGGTTATCAGAACCGCGAGAGGCGTCGCGTTCCTGAGGGGCTTATACGCCACCCTTTCTATCACCACGCCCAGAACAGTGCAGGCAATTATTCCGGCAATGACGGAAACGAGGGGATTGTTCCCGCTCAGAGACATAACGGTATACACCGTATAGCCGCCGATCATAATAACGTCTCCGTGGGCGAAATTCAGCATCTTCGCAATGCCATACACCATTGTATAGCCCAATGCTATGAGCGCGTATATTCCGCCTAAGCTGATTCCGTTTATCAAGTAAGATATAAAGCTCATATCTCGCTTCTCCTTTCAAGACAAGCTTAATAATAAGTTATTTTAACATATTCTGCTCAAAAACGCAATAGGAAAGCAAAAAATAAGTTAAAAAAAATAAAAAAATGAATCGTTCCGAAAAAAAAGAGAAAAAAATAGTGGAAATTTTTTATTATACATCGCCTAAAAATAATTTTTATGTATTGAAATTCCAAAAACATTATAGTATAATATAATTAATGTTATTTTTTACAAGGAGGGTAAACCAATGAACAATGACGCTATAAAAAAATTTATCGAGGACGGGAAATCCGTGCTGGGCATTGAGTTCGGCTCAACCAGAATCAAGGCCGTGCTTGTGGGCGAGGACAACTCCCCCATCGCTTCCGGCAGCCACGACTGGGAAAACCGCTACGACAACGGAATATGGACTTATACTTTGGAGGATATCTGGACAGGCCTCCGGGACTGCTACGCTAAATTGGCGGCGGACGTAAAGGAAAAGTACGCGGTTACTCTTAAAAGGTTGGGCGCGATTGGCTTCAGCGCCATGATGCACGGCTACATGGCCTTCGACAAGGACGACAATCTTCTTGTTCCCTTCCGCACATGGCGCAACACCATAACGGAAAAGGCGTCCAAGGCTCTTACGGAGCTGTTTAACTACAACATTCCCCAGCGCTGGAGCATAGCCCACCTTTATCAGGCAATTTTAAACGGCGAGACTCACGTTAAGGATATCGCGTTTCAGACCACCCTTGCCGGATACATACACTGGCAGCTCTCCGGCGAGAAGGTGCTTGGAATAGGCGAAGCCTCCGGTATGTTCCCCATTGATACCGCCGCAAAGAACTACAACAAGGATATGATGCAAAAGTTCGACAGCCTCATCGGCGGCAGATATCCTTGGAAGCTTGAAGATATATTCCCCAAAGTGCTTCTTGCCGGAGACTGCGCCGGAGTCCTTACCGAAAAGGGCGCAAGGCTCCTTGACCCAAGCGGCAATCTTGAGGCCGGAATCCCCATGTGTCCCCCCGAGGGAGACGCCGGCACGGGCATGGCGGCCACAAACAGCGTGGCCAAGCGCACGGGCAACGTTTCCGCCGGAACCTCCGTATTTGCAATGATAGTTTTGGAGAAGGAGCTTTCCAAGGTTTATCCCGAAATTGACCTTGTTACCACGCCTGTGGGCGACCTTGTGGGCATGGTACACTGCAACAACTGCACCTCCGACATCAACGCATGGGTGAACATATTCCGCGAATTCGCCGCTCTTATCGGAGTGGAAATAAGCACTCCCAAGCTTTACGACGCCCTTTACTTCAAGGCTATGGAGGGTGACCCGGACTGCGGCGGGCTTATGTCCTACTGCTATTTTTCCGGCGAGCACGTTACCGGCTTTGAGGAAGGACGTCCCCTGTTTGTGCGCCGTCCCAACGACAATTTCAATCTCGCGAACTTTATGCGTACCCATCTTTACACTTCTCTGGGCGCATTAAAAATCGGTCTGGATATTCTTCTCAAGGACGAAGGCGTTAAGCTGGACAAAATATTCGGCCATGGCGGCTTCTTCAAAACAGAGGGCGTCGGCCAGAAGATAATGGCGGCGGCCATGAACGCTCCTGTAAGCATAATGGAAACCGCCGGTGAAGGCGGAGCGTGGGGAATCGCCCTGCTGGCCTCATATATGCTCAACAAGGAGGATGGCGAAGCCCTTGAAAGTTACCTTTCCCGCAAGGTGTTCGGCGGCAACGATGGCATAAGCGTAAGCCCCGATCCCAAGGATGTAATGGGCTTCAACCAGTTCCTTGAACGCTACCGCAGCGGTCTTTCCGTTGAAAGAGCCGCCGTCGATAATCTTTAATAAAAAGCACAATGCGCAAAACGTCCTCCGAAGGTCGGGCATTAAGCTCCGACAATCGGGGGACGCTTTTTCTTACAGCTTAATAATACTCCTGAGCTTAAATCCCAAAATCACCGCCAACACGCTCTTTGCGGCGTCAAAAGGAATAAAAGGCACAACGCACACCGCCGCCGATTCCGGAAGGCTGCGCCCCGTTACCGCCATAAACTGCACCGTACCCAAGGCGTAGCACACCGCAACACTGATTATACACGCCAGAAACACTCCGCCGAATTTCACGGCTCTGTTTTTCACTCCGCAAAGCCTGTCCGCCGCAAAGCCTGTTATGACGGTCATCAGTATGTAGGAATAAATATACCCTCCCGTAGGACCGATGAGCATTCCGATACCGCCCCGCATATTGCTGAACACGGGAAGTCCGGCGGCCCCCAGCAGAATAAATACCGCCGCGGCAGCCGTCCCCCGCTTCCATCCAAGGGCGACCGCCGTCAGCAACACTCCCAGCACCGCCAGCGTAACGGAAATTTCCCCTACGGGAAATGATATTGCCGAACATACGCAGATTACCGCCGCCATCATGGCGCACATTACCATATCTCTTGTTTTCATTTTTAATTCAGTCCTTTCTGTTTCATGTATTATTATACATTTTCGGAAGGGAACAGTCAATGCTTTTCAGCAAAAAATTGTATACTTTACAAATAAAATACTGCATATAGGCATAATTGTAAACTATTTTAATTTAAAACAGTTGACAATTGCTGTTGAACCGCTCAAGATTGTCCGTAATCCGCCCCATAGGAACAGTCCCCCCCCGCATTTATGCCCGACCTCCCTATCGGCGGCTCCGGAATCCATACTTAGGCGCAAAAGCCCCTCCGCGCTGAGGGTACGCGGAGGGGCTGTATATTTAAAGGAGTTTAATCCTCCCTTTTTTTGATATTTTGATTTAATAACCTTATTTGAACGCGAAAAGTATGTATGAGGCGGGTTCCATTTTAAGCAAGCTTGACGGAGCGTTGCTCCGATTTAAACAAAACAATAATCGAAATTCATCGTTTTTAAGCGGTTTCACGGCGCACCTTTTCGTACATCATTACTCCGGCGGCGATTGCGGCATTAAGGCTTTCCGCGCCTCCCCGCATGGGAATTTTCACGATTTTGTCGGAAGCGGAAAGCGTTTCGGGGCTGACTCCGTTGGCTTCATTGCCTATGACAAAGGCGATTTTCCCCGACAAGTCCGCCTTATAAAGGCTTTCGCTTCTTTCGGTCAAAGCTCCTGCCGCAATAGAAAACCCCATTTTTTTAAGCCGCCTTACGGCCTCAGCCGACTCCGCGCCGCGAATAATGGGAATATTGCCGATGCTTGCGACTGTGGAGCGTACGGTTTTTGGATTGTATAGGTCGCAGCAGCCCTTTGTAAGGACTACCGCCGCCGCTCCGGCAGCATCGGCAGTGCGTATTACGGTACCCAGATTCCCCGGGTCGCGCAAATCCTCGCAGAGAACAACAAAGCCATTCTCCTCCGGCCGTATGCTTGAAAAATCAAATTCCGGCATTGGAAAAACAGCCAAAATTCCTTGGGGCGTCTTAGTTTGAGCCGCTTGCGCGAACAGCCTTTTCGCGAAGATAAAAACCTCGCCGGTGTCAATTTCTATGCCGCTGTCCTCGCAGAGAACCACGGCTTCGGGCTTAAGACCGTTTTTTATTGCGTCTCTCACCCCACGAATACCTTCCACTATGAAAAGCCCTTCCCTGTCTCGCTGTTTTTTGTCCTTAAGAAGTCTGATTTTTTTATATATTTTATTTTCTCTTGATGTAATTATCATGGCTTTGCTCCACAAAAAAGAGCTGCGACAAAACGGAACCCGTCTGCGGCAGCCCCTATTTTTTTACAGATTAGCCTTCGCCGTTTCAACAAGCTGGGTGAAAGCGGCAGGATCGCTGATTGCGATTTCGGAAAGCATCTTTCTGTTAATTTCAACGTTAGCCTTCTTAAGGCCGTTCATAAAGCGGGAATAGTTGATTCCGTTCATCTTGCACGCGGCGCTGATTCTGGATATCCACATGGAGCGGAAATCTCTCTTTTTCTGCTTTCTTCCCACATAAGAGTAAGAAAGCGACTTCATAACCGCCTGATTGGCAACTCTGTAAAGCTTGGACTTGGCGCCTCTGTAGCCCTTGGCAAGCTTCAATACTTTCTTATGATGTTTTCTGGTGTTAAGCGCACCTTTTACACGAGCCATTGCAAATACCTCCTTAAATTATTTGTAGGGAATGAGCTTCTTGATAACCTTGGCATTGGGAGCGGACGCGTATGTTCCCTTCCTGAGTCTTCTTTTTCTCTTGGTATCCTTCTTTGTGAGGATATGGCTCTTGAAAGCTCTGTTTCTCTTTACCTTGCCGGACTTTGTAAGACTAAAGCGCTTTGCGGCGGCTCTGTGCGTCTTTATTTTAGGCATAAAATTCTCTCCTCTCAATTGTTTATGTCCGCAGCCTTTAGGCCGGACTGTGTAAAATTTATTTGGGCGAAATTACCATCGCCATGTTTTTGCCCTCCAGCTTGGGCTTTTTCTCCACAGTTCCCGCCGCGCCTATTCCGTCGCAGAAACGCTGAAGAAGCTCTTCGCCCAGCTTCGAGTGCTGTACCTCTCGGCCTCTGAAGCGAACTGTAACCTTGACCTTATCGCCGCAACCGAGGAACTTCACCGCAGCCTTGAGCTTGGTTTCAAAATCGTGGGTATCAATAGAAGGCGACAATTTAACTTCCTTAATGTTAACCACCTTTTGATTTTTGCGATTTTCCTTTTCCCGCTTTGCCATTTCAAAACGGTACTTACCGTAATCCATAATCTTACATACAGGTGGGTTAGCCTGAGGGGAAATTTTTACAAGGTCGAGATTGCGCTTAAGGGCAATCTCTAAGGCCTGAGAAGATGACATTATTCCCAACTGGCTTCCGTCGTCGCCAATCACTCTGACCTCTTTGTCACGAATTTCCTCATTAATCATCAATTCCTTGCTAATGAAAAACACCTCCAATTAAAATACAAAAAATGCGGCAAAGCTCAGCTTCACCGCATACCACGCATAATAAAACACGGATATTAACCCGACTCAATAAGGCTTGGAAGGGTGAGAGCGGTACTCTGCTTTGTTGTCGTAAGTATTATAGCACCTTTTCTTTATGTTGTCAATACTTTTTTTTAATTTTTGGAGCAAATTCGTGTACGTTTGTAATGATAGGCAACACTTTGCTCCAAAAAAATATAACAGCAGAGAAAACAGTACGGACGCTCACAATATTATCCGTCCGCAGATTTTTATAAGACCGCTCCTCACCAAGTCGGCGCTGACATTCCGCCTTGGCATTATACAATCAA
>CAZKBV010000051.1:0-11475 GCA_964551215.1 uncultured Oscillospiraceae bacterium
CTGAAATGGAACCCGCCGCCTTAGAGGCGGGGGACATCTGCGCTTAGGTTATATGTCATGCTTAGCGGAGCGGTTCCAAATGGATCGCTCCGTTAAATTAATCGGAAAGCAATAAAAAAACATATGTTTTAACAAAAGCTTAACAAAAGCTTAACAGAAACGCTGTAAAATTATACCGTAAAATAAAATAAGGGGTGATATTATTTGCGCGGGAAAATGAAACAAACAGCGGCAATGCTTGTTGCCGCCGTTATGGGAATTACGGCGGCATTTTCGGCATCTGCGGCGGAAATTGAGGCAATATACTGCGCCGATGGCGTAATTACGGGCGCCGATGTGGTTTTGGCGGACGGTGAGGAAGGCGATTTATACGCGGCGGTTTATGAGGACGGAAGTCTTAAGTCCGCGAAAAAGGTCAAAGCCGTTTCGGGCAGAGTGGACCTTGGCTCGGACATGGAATACGATTCCCAAACCGATTTGCTAAGGTGCTTCCTCTGGAAGGATATGACTCCTCTTTCCACGGCCTTTACAGGAGAGCCGGAAGAGGAAATACAGGGCTTTAAGGCGAGCTTTGCGACCGACGGAAATGTTCAAATTTACGTTTCCGGCACGCAGGATTTTGCCGAGACAAAAACCGATCCCGAATGGGTTTACGCCCGTGACGGCTCCACGGGAGAGATTCTTACCGACGGCAACGGTCAGATAAACTTTAAAGCCGTACCAATCGACGGTTATGAAATCGAAAGCGTAACCGTTTCTCCGGCAAACTATAAAAACATAAAAACTCCCGCCGATACGGGAATCGAAAACGCCTACAGGATAACCAAGGTGACCGGAGATATTACCGTTACCGTAAATACGGCGGAAATTGCTTCCGAGGAGCCTGCGGGCGACGGTATAATCCACCTTTTGGGCAGTGAAATAAATGCCGACGGAGTGGAGGGCGCGTCTGTCAGCGGCACAACCGTTACCATCAGCGCCGCAGGCAGCTATATTGTTGAAGGCTCTCTCGGCGACGGACAAATCGTTGTTGAAGCTCCGTCCTCAGACGACGAGGTAATAATAGAGCTTCGGGGCGTAAACGTGAACAATTCCGCCGATGATGCCTTTAAGGGCAACAAGGGGAAAATTACCCTTTCTTCGGCGGAGGGCAGCGAAAACACCTTCACCGCCGAAGCCGCTGACGCGTGGGGAATATATTCCAAAAACGACCTGACTGTAAAGGGCGGCGGCAAAATTACGGCGGTTTCGGAAAACGGCGGCGGAATACGCTGCAAAAAGGATTTGGAAATCGGCGCGGGAGATGTTTTTGTTAAGGCTGCCAAAAACGGAATCAAGGGCGACAAGTCGGTAAAAATAACAAAGAAAAACAACTCCGTAACGGTTGAGTGCGGCGGGGACGGAATAAAGTCCGACCTTGCTCCCTCGCTGGACAGCGTTTCCGGAGAATACGTCGACGGCGGAAGCGTAACTGTTAACGGCGGCTCAATTACCTTGACCGCGGGCTCCGTAACGGAGGCCGACGGAACCGTTTCAACGGGAGACGGAATCCAAGCCGACAGTCTTTTGACAATAAACGGCGGAGAAATAAATATAACAGCCGACGGCGAGGCTCTCAAAGCAAACGCTTCCAGCGTGGAATATTTGGAGGACGCTACGGCGGAGCAGACTCCCTCTCAGGGGGACGGATGCATAATTATCGCCGGAGGAACCGTTACGGCTTCGGCCGGCGAGGACGGAGTAAAGGCCGTCAAGGGCGTGTATATTAACGGCGGCGCTCTTACCGTCACAAAGGCCCAAGAAGGAATACAGGTGAATGAGGCTGTCTATGCCGAGGACGGAACACTTCTCGGAGAAGTCGAAGGAGAAATTGTAATTTCCGGCGGAGAAGTCAATATAAAATGCTCCGAGGACGGTATCCAGTGCGGCACGGGCAACATAACCGTAACCGACGGCACAATAACGGTTGATTCCGACCAAGACTGCATACAGGCGGAAAAAACCGCCGATATTTCAGGGGGAGTGTTTAAGCTTACGGCCTACGGCGGAGCTCCGGCGACAGTATCCGCCAACAATGCTTCGGCGGAGGAAAGCTGTAAGGGATTAAAGGCGGGTCAGCTTTTAAACATTTCCGGCGGCAGCTTTGATATAAGCACATATGACGACGCCCTTCATTCAAATCATACCGCTCGCATCGGCGGAGGCGTCATAACAGCCGCCTCCGGTGACGACGGCGTTCATGCCGACAGCTTTTTGTACATAACCGACAGCGCGGATATAAACATAACAAAAAGCTATGAGGGCATTGAAGCGGCGGAAATATATGTCCAAGGCGGCGAAACAAGAATCGTTTCGGTTGACGACGGAGTAAACGGCGCCGGTGATAAACCGACCACCGACGCATACGAGGCTGAAATCCTTGCCGGGCCGGGAGGCTCCGGCGGCGGAAGCTGGGGCGGCGGACCGGACTGGGGAACCGACGACGGCCATGATTACGGTTATGTAGAGGTTAGCGGCGGACTGATTTACATTGAAGCGGAGGGCGACGGCTTTGACTCTAACGGCAACGCGCTTATTTCCGGCGGCACGGTACTTATAAACGGGCCGACAAGCGGCGGAAACGGCGTGTTTGATGTTGGAGATAGTAGCACCCTTACAATAACCGGCGGCACGGTTATCGGAGCGGGAACCTCCGATATGGCGGAGACTCCATCCTCATCAAGCGGTTCTCAGTATTACGTTGTGTCTACCGGCAGCTCCTCCGGCGGAGGATGGGGCGGTTCCGGCTCAATGGGTACTCAGCAGGCCGGAAAGGCCTTCCGCCTTACTAATTCCTCCGGCGGTGAAATCGTCACTTACATTCCGTCAAAGTCTTATTCATGGGTACTTATTTCCACTCCCGACATAACAAGCGGAAGCTATACCCTGAGTTACGGCGGAACGGCAAGCGGCGGTGAAATTACGGGAAAGGACGGCTACGGCATTACGGTAGGCGCGCAATATTCCGGCTCGTCCTCTTTAAGCCTTTCGGCAAAAAAATAATATAAAAACAATATAACCTAAGCGCAGATGCCCCCGCCTCTAAGGCGGCGGGGGACACTTCAGAATTTCAGTGGGAGTTATAATCTCCCACTGAAACCCTGAGGAGCTTACGCTCCCTGCGCCGGTTGCAATCTATCGCAAGCTCCACTCCTTGCAAGCAAAGTGGAGCGTTGCTCCGATTTAAATTGAAAATCCGCAGACCGAAGCCGAAAGGCTTACGGTCTGCGGATTTAATTTTCGGCGCAAAGGTTAAAAAGCCGTAATATGAGAGCTTTTATTTACGTGTCCGATTTAAATATTCTTAATCCCATTCCACATATCCGTAATTCCATGAAAGAAGTCCGCCGAAATCGTACACCCTTTCATATCCGAGGGAATCCAGAAGCTCAGCCGCGATGGCACTGCTTTTCCCTGTGCGGCAACAAACGAGAATAATGGCGGACTTGTCCGGCAGCTCGTCAAGGCGGCTTTCGAGGTCATCTACCGGAATACAAACGGAATTTTCCAAATGCCCCAGCACAAATTCGTCCTCGGTACGCACGTCGAGAACGGTGCATTTTTCCGTGTCCATTATCCTTTTTGCTTCTTCGGGGGTGATACGCTTGCGCATAGCTATCGCTGTCTCCTTGAAAAATTTGTTTGAGAAAAAACTCGCGACTGCGGCTTTGCGATAGGGCGTAGCCGCGTCGCCTACGGTTGTTTTTAG
This sequence comes from uncultured Oscillospiraceae bacterium, assembly GCA_964551215.1. Lineage (GTDB taxonomy): Bacteria > Bacillota > Clostridia > UMGS1883 > UMGS1883 > JAFLUQ01. The sequence continues at coordinate 3,749 of CAZKBV010000051.1, forward strand.
AGCAACCTTATTTTATCATATTAAACAGCATTTCCTTTAAGGCTTCGTCCTTTTCGCAGAAAATCTTATTCTTGTGGGAAATAACCGCTATGTCTCCAAGCTTTACAAGCTTTCTGCCCATAGATGAAACGGGAGTGTCCTCGTCCTTGCCGAACAGCGCTTTTGCCGCGGCGGCAGGCACTATAAGCTCGCCGTCCCTTTCATAGGGGGCGGGGAGGGTAACGCCGCCCTTTTCACCGCAAAAATATTTTTCGCATCCGACTTTAAGAGCGCACTTGCCCCACATAAGCCGTTTGAGATATACATCGTTAACCGGAGAGCCGCCCGCGTACCGAGCCGCCTCGCACATTGCAAGCAGAAACGCGCCCACGCCAAAGTTCACCGTTCTTCCATAGGGCGTGGCCTCGGCGGCGTTTGAGCCTATAGGCTGAACATAGCCCACCTTGCCGCTCGGATGGAGGGCAACTCTGGAAAGGTAGTTAAGTGATTTTTCCGCAACGGGAAGGAAGGTCTTTTCGTCGAGAAGCCCGTAGTTTATTCCCCAAAAGAAGCCGTAGGCAAAGAAGGCCGTGCCGCTGGTTTCATAGCCCTGAGGGTTGTTATCGCTTAGGGGGTAGTCCGCCAGCATGGACTGAGTCCAAAAGCCGTTCCCGTCGCTGTCGGTTTTCTGGCAGGCGGCAATCGCAAAAGCCATTTCCTTATAGGTTTTTAGGAAGTAATTATAGTATTCGCAGTCCTCGGGCATTTCGCTCAGTACCTTAGCCAATCCGGCGAAAACCCAGCCGTCCCCTCTTGCCCAGAAATTCTTAACGCCGTTTATCTCGCTGCCCACATAGCTTCCGTCCCGGTAGAACAGGCACTTGTATTCGCTGCCTACCCTGTTTGGCATACCGTCCTCTCCGTCGTACATAAGCTCCTTTGCAAATTTAAAGTAGCGGTAAAGGGCGTCTAAGTATTTTTTATCCCCGTATGTAAGGTAAAGCTTCACATATACGGGCATAACCATGTAAAGAGCGTCCGCCCACCACCAGTAGCCGTTTTCGTCGGTGGAGCACTGATAGTCGCACACATATTTTGCCCGAGCCGGCTTTTCGGGGGAAGGGTCAAGGAGATTTAAATCCATATATGTCTGAAAGCATATCTGCCAGTCGCCGAAAAGGGCGGCCTTGGATTTGTCGTCCTGACTGTAGCCGAAGGTCCATTCCTCGGGGGCGGCGTCGGTAGGATGCCCCATCCAGCGGTTGGCGTTTGCCCAAGTTTCGGAATATTCCCTGTAGGCTTCGTCCTTTAGGGTAAAGTATGCCTCCATATTGCCGGTATGGTAAGCGGCGGTGTCCCAAAACGGGATAGGAACGCCGTTTGTACTTTCCGTGGGAGACACGGAGCTTTGCCAGAATCCGTTTGCGCGGCGTATATTTTCAATGATTTCGTTATAAGACAGCATTTTGTTTTCCCTTCCTTTTTTTCTTTTACCCATTATACCATTGCGCGGCAAAAAAATCAAGAATAATATTGACAAGGGCTATAAATAAATGTAAAATAAAAAAAGGTGATAAATATGGTGAAACGCAAATTTTTGTTTATCTTGGCAATGACCGCCGCGCTGCTCATGGGAACGGCGGCGTCCGCCGACGGATTTTTGGAGACGGCGGATGTAAAAACGGCGGAATATACAGCCTCCGGCAACGCGGAGGGCATTGAAAAGGCGGATGAACTTAAAAGCTACGTTCTCCACAGCGGAGCCGCCGAGGATGTAAAGTCCGAGCAGAAGCGGATTAATATGCGAAATTATATGCTCAATCTGAAAAAACAGCGTTTGGATTTTGCCCAAGGGCTTTATTCATATGCCTACGACAATTCGGGCAGGGATGAACGCCTCGGCAGCTTTCCGGAAAAATCCTATGCCTTTGCGGAAGAGGCAAATCAGCTGCAGAAGGAAATAAGCCTTAACGAGGAATATCTTTCACGGCTGACGGACAGCGGGGAAGCCGTAAGCTACGCCCGCCGTCTGGAAAGCGAGCTTCCCAATGAAAAGAAAAGCGGCGGACGGATTTTGGCGGATATTGCCGCAATTGCGGTGTTAGCCGGAGCGGCGGTTTTATTTAAGCTCACCGCGGACAGGCTTAAGAAAAAGTACAATATATAGGAGAAATCTATGAAAAAAAGAGATGTAATACGCTTCCTTTGCAAAGGGAGGCCGATTATAGCCGCCGCGGCGTTGTTATGCGGAGCGCTTTGCGCTTTTTTGGCCTTCGGCTATACGGAAAAGGAGCATATACTTGCGCAAATGGCGGAGCTTCCGGACGCGGACGGGGAATATATCCGCCGAGCGGAGACTTTGGACGCGTACATAGAAAACCTTTTAACGGACGGCAGCCTTTCGCCGAATGTAAAGGCGGAGCTTAGAAATGTGCGGAAATACCCTTTGGCGGCGGCCTACGGAGAAATACTCAACAGTCGGGCGGCGGTGGACATTGAGTCGCTGGTGAAGTCTTACGAAAGCCGACGCGCACAGGCGGAAAAGGAAGCGCAGTCCTTAAACGAGCTGGCTTGGCAAGCCTATAACAACGCCGAAAACGGCCCCTATGAGGCCTACGCCCAAATGATGGAGGAATATGCGGAAAAGGCCGTACTTTCGGCTGAAAAGTCCTTTGAGGCTCAGTACTATGAAAATATACTGCGTCTTATGACGGACGAAAATGTCCCGTCGGCGGAAGATGCCGAAGAAAAAGCCCGAGACGCCTTGCAGACTGTTTTGGACAGTCTCGATAAAATCCGCCGTGTACGCCGAAGCCTTCCCCTGCCTTGGGAAATCTGCGGAGCCTTGGGCGTTCTCGCCGGAGGAATTTTATGCGGTATCATAATTGTTGCCGTCAGGGGCGGAATCCTTACAGCGCGGCTGAAAAAACAGAAAAAGTATCAAAGCGAAAGCGCATATTCGCGCGTTATGGACAGGGTGAATTTCAGAGGATAGACAGCAGGTGAAGCTCCTCATTTGGCGCGGGCCTTTGGCGGTCGTAGTTTTTTATGAAAAAATTCCTTGACAGAAATGAAAAACAGTGATATAATATTTGAAAATGAAAATCATTTTCAAATTGAGGCGATATCCTTGGCGAACTACAAAACAAAGCAGAAAGAGCTTATTCTTTCATATTTAAAAAGCTGTCCCTCGCCCCACGTTACGGCGGGGGATATTGCCGCGCATCTGAAAAACAGCGGAAATCCCGTGGGAGTTGCCACGGTGTACCGTCAGCTTGAAAAGCTCACCGAGGCGGGGCTGGTGCGCCGCTACAGCTTGGACGAAGGGGCGTGCTTTCAGTATGTGGGCGGCGGAAACTGCCGGGAGCATTTCCACCTTAAATGTCTGCGCTGCGGACGGCTTATCCATACGGACTGCGAATTCCTTTCGGAGGTGGCTCCCCACATTCTGGAGCATCACGGCTTTCTTGTGGACAATTCACGTACTGTTATGTACGGAATCTGCCGCGAATGCAGAGAGGAGTCGCAGACATGAAAGGATTCGCGGCAAGGAGGCCTTTACCGATTATGCTTGCGTTGGTAATGCTTGCGTTGACAGTAGGTCTGTGCGGCTGCGCTCCCCAAAAGCAGACCGTGAAAAAACAGGGGCTGACCATAGTGACCACTCTTTTTCCCACATATGATTTTGCCCGAACCATAAGCGGCGGCAAAGCGGACATAACCCTTTTGCTGACTCCCGGCAAGGAAAGCCACAGCTATGAGCCTTCCACCGGAGATATTATCCGCATAAGCGAAAGCGATATTTTTATTTACACCGGAAAATACATGGAGCCGTGGGCCGAAAAAGTGATTTCCTCCATAGGGGAAGGCCCCCGAGCGGTGGACGCCGGAGAGGGGCTTGTCCTCGAAGAGGCGGAGCATGACGAGCATGACGAACATAGCCGCTCCGGCCATGTACACGAAAAGGACCCTCATATCTGGACGTCGCCGAAAATGTGCCTTACCATAGTGGACAATATTCTTCGGGCGATGGTTGAGCTGGACGGGGAAAACGCCGATTACTACCGTGCCAATGCCGAAAATCTGAAAAAGCAGCTGTCGGAGCTGGACGAAGAATTCCGCGACATAGCTTCGCAAGCCAAGGAAAAGGAGATATTTCACGGAGGACGGTTCAGTATGTACTACTTTGCAAAGGAATACGGCCTGAGCTGGGAGGCGGCATACGATTCCTGCTCCGCCGACACCGAGCCGTCCTTGGGAAAGGTGTGCGCCATGATTGACGAAATGCGGGAAAAGAAAACCAAAGTGATTTTTTACGAGGAGCTTTCCAACAATTCCGTGGCAAAGCTTATAGCCGACGAAACCGGCGCCAAGCCCTTGCTGCTCCATTCCTGCCACAACCTAACGGAGGAAGAATTTAAGGAAGGAAAAACGTATCTTGACTTTATGCGGCAGAATGTCGAAAATTTAAGGGAGGCGCTGTTATGAGCCTTATTGAAGTGAGGGATTTATCCATAAGCTATGACGGCAAAACCGTTGTCAGCGGAATTAATTTCGATATAAATAAGGGGGATTATCTTTGCATTTTCGGAGAAAACGGAAGCGGAAAAAGCTCCCTTATAAAGGCGATGCTGGGGCTTAAATCCACCGCCGGAGGGCATATTCATTTTGAAAACGGCTTTTCCTCCGCGCGGATAGGCTATATGCCTCAGAAAACGGAAATACAGCGGGACTTTCCGGCGTCGGTTACCGAGGTGGTGATTTCCGGCTGTCAGGGACGTATGGGCTTTAAGCCCTTTTACGGAAAAAAGGAGAAGCTGAAGGCTCAAACCTCTATGGAGCGGCTGGGCATAGCGGACATTAAAAACGAGTGCTACCGCAATCTTTCCGGCGGACAGCAGCAACGCGCTCTTTTGGCGAGAGCCTTGTGCAGTACAGACAAAATGATACTTCTGGACGAGCCGACTACGGCCTTGGATCCAATCGCGACAGCGGAATTTTACGCCATAATAAGCCGACTCAACCGAGAGGAGGGCATAACGGTGGTTATGGTGTCCCATGATACAGCCGGAGCCTTGGAATCCGCCACACATATTTTGCATTTGGGAGGAAAAGAAAGCCTTTTCTTCGGCAAACGCGAGGATTATATCAAAACCAAGCTGGGCCACAGCTTTGCAGGGGGTGAGAGCGGATGCTGACGGGAATTTTTTCATACTCGTTTATAACCAGAGCCTTTATCGTGGGGGCGTTGGTAAGCCTGTGCGCCGCGCTTCTGGGAGTGAGTCTTGTGCTTAAGAGGTATTCCATGATAGGCGACGGGCTTTCCCATGTTTCCTTCGGAGCCATGAGCGTGGCGGCGGCAATGAATCTTGCGCCCTTGGCCGTATCGGTGCCGGTGGTGCTTATTGCGGCGTTTTTTTTGCTGAGACTGAGCGAAAACAGCAAAATAAAAGGAGACGCGGCAATTGCCGTCATCTCCTCCTCCGCGTTGGCGGTGGGTATAATTGTAACAAGCCTTACCACGGGGATAAATACCGACGTGTGCAACTATATGTTCGGCAGTATTCTCGCCATGACGAAAAGCGATGTGGCTCTCAGCGTGGGGCTGAGCGTTCCCGTAGCGCTGGTGTTCGTTTTGTTTTACAATAAAATTTTCGCCGTCACCTTTGACGAAAGCTTTTCCAAGGCAACGGGAGTAAATGCCGGAGCCTACAACACCTGCATAGCCATGCTTACAGCCGTGACAATAGTTTTGGGCATGAGAATTATGGGAGCGCTGCTCATATCCAGTCTTGTGATTTTCCCCGCCCTTTCGGCAATGAGAGTATGCCGCAGCTTTAAAGCCGTGGTAATTTCTTCGGCGGTTATAGGGCTTATGTGCTTTTTCGCCGGAATGGCGGTTTCGTATGTTTACGAAACTCCCGTAGGGGCAAGCGTTGTAATTATGAATCTTTTGGTTTTCGCCCTGCTTTCCCTTGTTGGGCGGAGAGGATAGCCTAAGCGCGGAATACCGCGTCTGTAGACGGCGGGTTCCGTTTCCGAATTTAAGCGGGAGATTGCATCTCCCGCTTTTCTTGTCGGCTTTTGTCGGCAAGAAAAGGGCTACAGACCGGCTTTTTCCCGAACATCTCTGAGAGACATATTTTTTTCACGGGCGATTTTCGCCAAGTCGTCGTATTCCGCCTTAGCTTTTTTATGGCCGCCGCCCTCCGAGATTTTGACTCTGATTTCTCCAAGCTCGGTGCTTACGGTTTCGGTGCGGCGGCTGAGAACGTACCGGCTTCCGGCAAATTCCCGTATGCCTATGGTAGAGGTGTGCTTAAAAATCAAATCCGCGAAGCGATTCCTGTCGGCTCGTCCGCAAAGGCAGGTCAATTCAAGGCCGGGACGGCCTTTTTTCATTATTACGGGAGTCAGGTATACCTCGCGGGCGCCTTCTTCCAAAAGTATTTCCGCCGCAAAGGCGGCCTCCTCCGCGGTCATGTCGTCAACGCTGCACCGAAGCTCGCATATTTCGTCGCCGCCTCCTTCGCCGTTTCCGAACTGAGCCGTTACCATGGATAAAAACTCGCTTCCGTCCGTGTCGTAAAAATGCCGCTTACCCATGCCGAAGCCCACAGCTTCGGCCTTAAAGCCGGACGGGAAATCCCCGAAGCTGTCCGCGAAATGCTTAAGCAGAGCGGCGCCCGTAGGGGTGCAGAATTCACCGTCAACATCTCCGGAAAATACGGGAACGCCCGTAAGAATACGGGCTGTTGCCGGAGCCGGAACGGGCAGAACTCCGTGGGCGCATTTTATACTGCCCTTCCCTAACCTTAGGGGAGAGACAACGATTTTGTCGGGAGAAAGCTCCTCGATTGCCATAGAGAAGCCGACAACGTCCGTAACAGCGTCCATTGCGCCTACCTCATGAAAGTGGACTTCTCCGGCGGGCTTTCCGTGGGCGGCGGCCTCCGCTTCGGCTATAAGGCGGTAAACCGCCATGGAATCCTCCTTTACCCTTTGGGAAACCTTAAGGCCGTTTATGACGTCCTCAATGTCCGTAAGAGAGCTGTGGTGATGATGCCCGCCGTGATGAGGGGGAGCTTCTTCCTCGGAAATTCCGTTTACCGTAACACGCGTGCCGCTGCCGATAATGCCGCACCTTTCGGGGGAGACGCTTTCAACCCTTACTCCTGGAAGGTCGACGCTGTTCAGTCTTTCAAAAAAACCGTCCTTGTCCGCCAGCAGAGCGGCTATGGCGGCGGTAAGCATATCTCCGGCAGCTCCGCCGGAGCAGTTTAAGTATAATATTTTCATTTTTGCAGCTCCTGACCTATTGAATTTATTTAATTATATCCCATTCGCGAAAAAATTTCAATAGCATAATTGCATACCGTTCCCCTTTTTTTCATAGTCTGTAACGAAAAGGGGGCTTATCAATGAAGGACTACATTGAGGAGAGAGCGGTGGAGCTTGCGAATTATATAATAGAAAACAACGCTACAGTGAGAAGCACGGCAAAGGTGTTTTCTCTGTCTAAGTCCAGCGTACATAAGGATGTTACGGAGCGTCTGGGGAAAATAAATCCCGCCTTGGCGGCCAGAGCCAGACTTGTGTTGGAAAAGAACAAGGCCGAACGGCACATACGCGGCGGAATGGCTACAAAGCACAAATACGAGGAACGAGCCCGTTCGGAGGAAAGACTCCGCCGAGCCAGATAGAAGGCAAATAATGCTTGACCTGCCGATAAATCTATGGTATAATAA
>CAZKBV010000052.1:0-11118 GCA_964551215.1 uncultured Oscillospiraceae bacterium
ACTGCGGCGGCGTGATGAACAATGACGCGCTTATGGACGCGATGAGCGCGGTATCGAAGCGTAATTACCCCGATGACGGCGAAACGACCGAGTGGAGCGTTGTGTTTGACACTAAGGCGCATACCGCGCGCTACTGCCGCCGCGAGGATTATGACTTTTACTATGATTTTGAAATGCTCAAATAGAGAAGGTATGGTTATGCCGGTTTTAAGCGGGCATATCTCGGCCCGCATATGAGACTGTTACGAGAGAGTGTTTCGCCGCTACGAGTGGGTGTTCACGGCAGGGGCGGACAAAACCGCCTCTGTTTTTTGTTTATCGGCGCTCATTACGGATTTACTCTAAATTCTTACTAAATCCGTAATAAATTATTAACAAAATGATGCCGATGTTTTAAAATAAATTACGGAAACATTCAAGCGGCAAGAATTTTTCGTAACAACATTCTACTATCCACTCATTCTACTACTAACTCATTCTACTCAATCAGCTTCGCAAGCTCGTCTATTTCCTCAGGGGAAAGCTTCGTTCCGCAAAGGGCGGCAAGGAGACTGCGCTTGCTTCCCCGATGAACGCTGTCGAGGAAGGCTTCGGTTTCCGCCCGACGGTATTCCTCACGGCTCACCGTGGGGGAATAAAGCTTAGCCCGACCCTCCTTTTCGCTTTTCAGAAGGCCCTTTTCCTCCATACGTACAAGAAAAGTCGCGACGGTAGTGTACGCTCTTTCTTTAACGGCAGAAAGCCTTTGGTATACCTTGGAGGTTTCGAGGGGAGAATCATCCCACAAAACCTCCATAACCTCCATTTCAGAATCCGAAAGGGGAGCAAATTTTTTCATATCCATCAACCTCTATTCTTCCTCCGCCATAAACCGGTATTCCGGCGGAATTACGGCCACAATTTCACTTCGTATGCTGTCCCATAGCATCCACTTTACTTTTTTGACGTTTCCGTTTTCGTCGCAGACGGCGGCGCTTCCCAAGCTGCTCCAGGAATTGGAGCCGCTGTATTGCTCCCCGTCGGCAATGTAATAGGCGGGAGCGGTCTGCCACTGTATGGGAGCGACAAACATAACCTTGCCGTAATCGTCCACCACAATGCGGTTATATAAAACATCGCCGCCTCGGTGAGTTTTGTCGAACTCGTCCTGTTCAAAGGGAGTACCCACGAACACCGGCTCGTCACCGAAATCGAACTCGTCTGCCTCACGGGTGCCTCTGCCATAGGTTTGGGGCTTTTCAAATTCCGTAATCTCAAAGGACGCGGTAATTCCTCCGCCGCTTACGGTGAGCATCTCCCCCGCCTTGCCGTTTATGTTGGAAATTGTGCCGTCAAATATATCCTGTATTCCGGGGAAGCGGACATCGTCGCCGTAGCGGTAAAGCACCATTTCGCCGGTAATTTCGTTTTCGCCTATTTTGTAGGGCATTTGCATATAAATTTGGGCGGTATCGTCCACAGCGAAGGCGGCAAAGGCAATCCCCAATTCCGAATTAAAGCTCATGTTGTCCGTATATGTTTTTCCGTCGGCTCTCTCTACGATGAAATCAACTCTGGCGGTTGTGCCGCCCCCTGCCGCAAGCCAGTTTTTATCCAGATAATAGCCTCGTTCGTTTGCGTACCTATTAACAGCCGTATTGTCCCGGCAATCAAAATCCATGTAAAGAGTCAAAATCTCGCCGTCAACGTCAAGCATAAGGGCGGGCTGCTCCGTAAGATATTGAGAGCATGGCGGCATATTTGTAAGCTTACCCTTGACAATCTTTTCCGTTCCGTCAATCCGCAAGCTGAAATCCCCTTCATAGCAGATTCCGCCGTATCTTCGGTCAACCTTCGTAAGCTCAATTTCCACATCGTGGATGTATCTTTCGCTTTTGTCCATTTCGGCAAGAATTTCCCTTATTCGCGCGTCTATAGTCTCCCGCTCCTCCTTTGAGGCGGCGTCGGCCATTTTCGCTTCCTCTGCCATATATTCGGCGTAAATCTCACGGTCAAGCGCCTTGTACGCGGTGAAGAAAACCGTTCTGCCCGGCACATTGCTGAAATACGCGCTGTTGCCGACATTGCGGTCATATTCAACTATGTATCGCGCCGCGCTGTCGCGGCCGTTGTTTCCCGAAAATGTGCCGATATGGCTGAGACGGGGAGCCGAAGCGGTGTTCCTTCCGCCCACTGCGGCGGCTATGGCGGCGGTTCCTAAGGTCATTGCAATCACCAAAACTGCCGAAACTGCCGCTGTCAAAGCGCTTCTGCGGCGGGGCTTCATGACGGAAACTATCCTTTCCCGAACGCCACGCGCCCCTTCCGTAAGCGCGGCGGCAAAACGGGGAGCGTGGCTGTTTGACGCGAAGGAAAGTATCATTTTGGCATACTCTCGGCGGCTTTCGTCGGAAAGGCCTTCCACCGCCCTTTCGTCGCAGCTCAGCTCGCACCAATGGTTCATCTGATTTTTCATAACGTATATCATGGGGTTAAAGAAATGCACCGCACCCACAATATCCGCCGCCAGCTTATACAGCAAATCCTTCCGCTTTATGTGAACAAGCTCATGGCGGAGCATCATTTCCTCGTTTCCGTCCCGCTGTCGGGGAAGGTAAACAACAGGGCGGAAAGCTCCGGCAACAAAGGGCGTTCCACTGCCTTCAAATTCCCGTATTCTAACGCCATACCTTTCCCCCTGCTCCGGCGCAGGCACCGACAAACGCCGCATTTTTGCGGCAAAAACCAGCCTTGTAACAGGAATCCTTATCATTAGCAGCGCGGCGGCAATAATGTATGCTCCGGCAAGTACGCCGCTGTAATCCTTTTTCGGCTTTAGGGGAGTGTAGCCCGAGGCGTCAATTTGGGCGGCCTGCGCGGTCCGCGCCTCATCGGTAACCGCCGCCGAAGCCGCCTGTTCACTTTGTTTCTCCACAGGCTTTACCGTTTCGGTTTTTATTTCATTTTCCGAAGGAACAACAGCCTTGCCGCCGATTTTCGGCGCGCCCACCGCAAAGGCCAGCATAGGCAGAAGCCAGATATAGTATTTCAGCCTCGGAGAAAGCCTTTTTCCCAAAAAGCACAGCAGCATGGCCGCCAACGCCGCCAAGCCTCCGGCGGCGGAAAGAAAAAGAATCTTGTAAAATATGTATGTCAATTTATTTAGCCTCCTTCAAATTATTACACTACGTAGTACACATATATACTACACTATGTAGTACAATTTGTCAAGAGCTTTTTTTAATTTTTTTTGAAAATATTTTGATTGTGGGCCATAATGCCGATGAAAAGGCAGGCGACAGTTTCGTTTTAAATCGTTTTGGTATTTTTAACGCAAAAAACAAAGCCGCAAGAAAACAAATTTTATGTTTTTCGCGGCTTCGCTTTTATTTTATTTAAGTTTTAGGCTTGGCTTAGGCTTTAAGTCTCGCTTCAAGCTTCGCGAGTTCGTCCGCCATTTCCTGAGGAAGAAGGTCGCCGAACTGGGCGAAATACTTCTTGATACCTGTTTCGGGGTTTTCGATATCCTTTATCCACTCTTCGTTGTCGATTGTGAGCAGAGCCTTGATATCGTCGCTTGTCATAGGCTTGCCGTTATTTTCAAGGTCGGTAATGTCGATGTCCTCGGGCTTGGGAACATAACCTATGGCGCACTCGTCCGCGTCCACCTTGCCGGCGCAGCGGTCGAGAATCCAAAGAAGAACTCTCATGTTGTCGCCGAAGCCCGGCCACATGAAGCTGCCCTCATCGTCCTTGCGGAACCAGTTTACATGGAAAATCTTGGGAGCCTTGTCGCCAAGCTTCTTGCCCATTTCAAGCCAGTGGCCCCAATAGGAAGCCATATTGTAGCCGACGAAGGGCTTCATGGCCATTGGATCCCTTCTTACAACGCCTACCGCGCCGGCGGCGGCGGCAGTTGTCTCGGAAGCCATTGTCGCGCCCACAAACGTGCCGTGGGTCCAGTCTCTGGACTGATATACCAACGGAGCGCACTTTGCCCGGCGGCCGCCGAATACGATTGCGTCGATGGGTACACCCTGAGGATTCTCAAATTCGGGCGAGATGCAGGGGCAGTTTACGGCGGGAGCCGTGAAGCGGCTGTTGGGGTGAGCAAGCTTATTGCCCGCCGCGACAAATTCGGGGCCGTTAACCCTTTCGCCCTTCCAATCCGTGGCATTTACGGGAGGATTCTTGTCGAGGCCTTCCCACCAAACCGTCATATCGTCGTTGTTAATGGCAACGTTCGTAAAGATTGTATTCTTCTTTGTGGATTCAAGAGCGTTAAAGTTTGTCTTTACGCTTGTTCCCGGAGCTACGCCGAAGAAGCCCGCCTCGGGGTTGATGGCGTAAAGCCTGCCGTCGGGGCCGATGTTGAGCCATGAGATATCGTCGCCCACGGTCCAAACCTTATAGCCCCGCTTCTTAAGATATTCGGGAGGAATAAGCATGGCAAGGTTTGTCTTTCCGCAGGCGGATGGGAACGCGGCGCAGATATAGTGTACCTCTCCTTGGGGATTTTCAAGGCCGAGAATAAGCATATGCTCCGCCATCCAGCCCTCGTTCTTGCCAAGGTAGGAAGCGATTCTTAACGCGAAGCACTTCTTTCCGAGAAGCACGTTTCCGCCGTAAGCGGAGTTGATTGACCAAATTGTGGAATCCTGAGGGAACTGAACGATATATCTTTCGTCGGGATTAACGTCCTTCTTGGCGTGAAGGCACTTAACAAATTCGGGATTATCGCCCAAGGTTTTCATAACGGGAGCGCCGATTCTTGTCATGATAGCCATGTTAAGAACGACGTAAATGCTGTCGGAAAGCTCGATGCCTATCTTTGAGAAGGGGGAACCCACGGGGCCCATAGAGTATGGAATAACATACATTGTCCTGCCCTTCATGGCTCCCGTGTAAAGAGCCTTCAGCTTAGCGTACATTTCCTCCGGAGCCATCCAGTTATTTATGGGGCCTGCTTCCTCTTTGGTGGGAGTGCAGATAAATGTTCTGTCCTCAACGCGGGCAACATCGTTTTCGGCTGTTCTGTGATAGTAGCACCCGGGGAGTTTTTCCTCGTTGAGCTTAATCATCTCGCCTGTGGAAACGGCCTCGGCGCGAAGAGCCTCAAGCTGAGCTTCGCTTCCGTCAATCCATTCCACCTTTTCGGGCTGACACATGGCAACCATTTCATCAAGCCACTTAAGTACTGTCTGATTTGTAGTCATTTTACAAATCCCCTTTCTTTAAAATTTTGGAAAATTAAGCATTTCTTTAAAAATTCCAACTTTTCTCGCATAACATTATATCTCAAAAAAATAAATTTGTCCATAGCTATTTAATTTAATTCATAAATTATTTTCCATTTTCTACGTTTTCAACAAAAAAATCCGAAAGATTTGAAAATTCTTGTATATTAAGCGCCTCTCCCCTAACGTTTTCGTCCCTGCCTATAGCCCTGAGTCCTTCCTTTATAAGCTCCTTGCCGCCGAATTTTCCGGCGGAATACAGGCTGTTCGCGAGAGTTTTGCGCCTTTGGGCGAACGCCGCCTTCACAAGAGCGAAAAACAACCCTTCGTCCTTGGGGGAAGCCGCGGGAACGCTTCTGACCTCCATCGACACAACCGCGCTGTCCACCTTTGGCTGAGGGAAAAAGGCCGACGCCGGCACCGTAAGGAGAAGCTTCGGTCGGGTAAAATATTGGGTCGTAACGGTGACCGCGCCGTAATCCTTGCTCCCCGACTCGGCGCACAGCCGACGGGCGACTTCCTTTTGAACCATTACGATTATGCGCTTAAAGGGGTAGCGGTTTTCTATAAGGCTCATAAGAATCGGAGTGGTGATATAATAGGGCAGATTTGCCGCCACGCTTACCTCCATATCGGGATATTTTTCGGAAAGAAGGGCGTTAATGTCCGTTTTAAGGCAGTCCTGCCATATAATTTCAATATTGCCGAAGCCTGCCAAGGTTTCCGCCAAAACGGGAGACAGCCTTTTATCTAACTCAATAGCCGTCACCTTTTTTGCCTTGACGGCCAAAGCCGCCGTAAGAGAGCCGAACCCCGGCCCTATTTCAATAACGCCCTCCGCCCCGTTTACCGCCTCCGACGCTATTTCCATAAGCACGGAGGGGTCAGTTATGAAATTCTGCCCCAAGCCTTTGGAAAAGGTAAAGCCGTACTTCGAGCAAAGGTACTTTATTATTTTCGGCTGAGTCAAATCATACACTTAGGCCGGCCTCCCTTTCGTCCACCGTAAGCCCTACGGGGCAGTGGTCGCTGCCGTAAACGTCGGAATATATAACGGCGTCCTTTACGGGAGTTCTTTCGCTTACGCACCAATAGTCAATGCGCCATCCGGCGTTATTTTCCCTTGCGTGGAAGCGGTACGACCACCAAGAATAGGCCCCCTCCAAATCGGGATATTTTTCGCGGAAGGTATCCTTAAATCCGCTTTGAAGCACGGCGGTGAATTTTTCCCTTTCCTCGTCGGTAAAGCCGGGATTGCGGCGGTTGCTTTTTGGGTTCTTTAAATCTATTTCCCTGTGGGCCACATTTAAATCCCCGCAGAAAATCACCTGCTTTTTTTTGTCAAGCTCCTTTATATACGACAAAAAATCGTCCTCCCACTTCATGCGGTAATCGAGGCGCAGAAGCCCGTCCTTGGAGTTGGGGGCGTAAACCGTTATAAGATAAAAGCTCTCGTATTCCAATGTGATGACGCGGCCCTCGTGGTCGTGTTCCTCAATCCCCAACCCGTAGGAAACCGTAAGGGGCTTGTGCTTTGTAAAAACAGCCGTGCCGCTGTAGCCCTTTTTTTCGGCGTAATTCCAGTAGCAGTAATAGCCCTTTGGCGCAAAGTCTATCTGTCCCTCCCGAAGCTTAGTCTCCTGAAGGCAGAAAAAGTCGGCGTCCTCCGATTTGAAAAAATCCTCGAAGCCCTTTGTCATGCAGGCGCGAAGCCCGTTTACGTTCCACGATATAAATTTCATAAGCTCTTCCCTTTCGTCGATTTTTCTATTGTTGGTGTTTTTACCGTAAGTATACCGTAAGCCGAAAAAAATTTCAAGCGCGTATGTGAAAATTTCCTCTCGGCGACGCGCCTAAGTCAAGGAATTTAACCGAGAGTCCTGTCGGCGGCGGCCTGAAGCGCCGCGAACAGCTCCGGCCTTTGACGCTTAAGGGAAATCACCTTAGAGCCTTGGCCGGTAAAGCAGTGGCGGCTGAAGCCCTCGGCTCTTTTCACCGCGCCCTTTTCGTCAAGCACCTTGTATTCAAAGGTAAACCGCACGTTTCCCAATTCCGTAAGCGCGGTTTCGATTCTCACGTTTTCCCCGAAGCGGGCCGGAGATATATATTTGCAGCTCACGTCCGTAACCGGACTGATTATCCCCTCCGCCTCCAGCTTATCGTAGGGAATCCCCGCCTTTTCCATAAAGTCGGTTCTCGCCTCCTCGAACCAGCGGATATAGTTGGAATGGTGGACGACTCCCATTTTGTCGGTTTCATAGTATTGAACCTTATGTAAATATTCCATGTTCGGCTTCCTCCTTTTAATACGTCTTAATACGTTAAAGCCGGGTATCGCATAAATTCCTCTCCGCCCAGCCTTCCTATAACGAGGTTGTATATGTCCGTTCCTCTAACTTCCGTTTGGAAAATCTCGCTGTCCTTTATGTCGGCCCCTCGGGAAGCGATTGGAAGCCTTGCCGTTTCCTTTGCCCGACGCATAATTTCCGCCCCCGTTTCGCTGAAGGCCAAAGGCCTTATGTACTGAGGACGGGTGTATTTAACGGTATTGTTCAAAATAAGATTGAAAATTACGCGTCTGAGGCGGCTGTCGGTATAGCTTTTGCTGTGGGCCGAAGACACAATGGCTTCTATTGTGTTTTCCGACGACGCCCTCTTAAGCCGCGAGGCTATTTCCTCGTTACAGTCGGGGCAGAGCATAAGCTCCTCCTTGGAAACGGATTTAAGACGGTAGGCCGCAAGCTGGTCAAAACGCTTGCTGAACACAGGCTGAAACGCGGTCGGATATGGAACGAACTCCTGGATGCTTTCTCCGGCCTTAAGGCTTTCCCTAAGAGCCTTGGCGCTGGCCACGGTTTCGGAGCGCTCGTCGCTGTCGTGGCCTGTTCCGGCGCGGTATATTGTCACGGGTTCTATTTTGCTTTCCGTGCGTTTAAGAGCCTTTATATATTCCACTCCCAATATATTGTTCGGGTCCGAAATAATATCCGCCTTCTTGCCTATTATTTCTCTAAGCGCCTTCTGCCTCGCGGCCGGAAAGCTGATTCCCTCGGCGAGAGCCTCCTTTATGGCTTTTTGGAATCTGTCGCTTTCGTTAAGAAGGACGTCCGCCACTTCCTCCAGATTATCAATTTCCCCCGCCTCGGAACCGAACCACAGCTCGTCAACCAGCCCCAAGGCGTTAAGGGTTTCCACCGCGCCGAGGGCAAAATACTCCGCCGAGGACAGGGAATATATCAGCGGCAGCTCTATCACAAGGTCAAGGCCGCAGTGGACGGCCACCTTCGCCCGAGTAAACTTGTCGTACACGGCGCAGCCCCCGCGCTGTACGTAATTGCCGCTCATAACGGCGATGGCGGCGGAGCCGTCCTCCTTCATTTTGTCCACAAGGTGCTTATGGCCGTTATGGAAGGGGTTAAATTCCGCTATTGTCGCTTTGATTGTCATAAAACATTCACTCCTTTGGAATAAAAAATATAAAAAACTATTGAAAAAATTTGTAAACCGTTATATAATATATAATCATAAAAAAATTTTTACGGAGGCGTATAGAAAATGAGTAAATTCCTTGAAAGCATTGTCGCACGTGCCAAGTCCGACAAAAAAACCATCGTTCTCGCGGAGGGCAACGATATCCGCACAATCCGCGCGGCGGCTTCCGCCTTGGAACAAGAAATAGCTGACATTATTATTTTAGGCGATATTGATGAAATTTGCAAGATGGCAAATGAAGAAAATTTAAATATTTCTTCGGCTGTGCTTGTTAATCCGGCCAAAGACGAACGTTTTGATGATTTTACGGCTAAATTCTATGAAATGCGTAAGGCGAAGGGCATGACTCCCGAGAAAGCCGAAGAGACAATGAAGAACACTCTCTACTTCGGATGCATGATGGTAAAGCTGGGCTATGCCGACGGTATGGTTGCCGGAGCGTGCAATTCCTCGGCTAATGTTCTCAGAAGCGCCCTTCAGGTTATCAAAACCGCTCCCGGGACAAAGCTGGTTTCCGCTTTCTTCATCGAGTGCGTTCCCGACTGCGAATACGGCGAGGACGGAGTGTTCCTGTTTGCCGACTGCGGGCTTAACGAAAATCCCGACGCGGAGGCTGTCAGCGAGATTGCCGTTTCCTCCGCAAAGAGCTTTAAGACTCTTACCGGAGCCGACCCCAACGTGGCCATGCTTTGCTATTCTACATACGGCAGCGCGAAGAGCGAGCTTGTTGACAAAATGCAGCTTGCCACAAAGCTTGCCAAGGAAAAGGCTCCCGACGTAAACATCGACGGCGAGCTTCAGGCCGACGCCGCAATGGTTCCCGCCGTCGCGGCCTCCAAGGCTCCCTCCAGCAAGGTCGCCGGTAAGGCAAACGTGCTGGTTTTCCCCGACCTCAACGCCGGAAACATTGCCTACAAGCTGGTGGAGCGTCTTGCCAAGGCCGACGCCTACGGCCCCATTACTCAGGGCATAGCTAAGCCCGTCAACGACCTTTCCAGAGGCTGTAAGGCCGAGGACATCGTTGGCGTTATAGCCATTACCTGCGTACAGGCTCAGTCTCAGAACTAAAATTTTGAAAAGAGGAAAACAGAAATGAAAATATTGGTTATAAACGCCGGAAGCTCCTCTCTTAAGTATCAGCTTATCGACATGGACACAAAAACCGTAATGGCAAAGGGTCTGTGCGAAAGAATCGGCATTGACGGCAGCCGCCTTAAACACACTCCCGCCGGTAGGGAGACCGTTGTTATCGAAAGCCCCATGCCCACCCATGCCGACGCCATATCCTTGGTTATAAACGCCCTTGTGGACGGCAGCCACGGCGTTATTTTCTCCATGAGCGAAATCGGCGCGGTAGGCCACAGGGTTGTCCACGGCGGCGAAAGCTTCAGCGAAAGCGTTGTAATTGACGAAAATGTCAAGGAGGGCATAAAAAGCTGTATTGATTTGGCTCCCCTTCACAACCCCGCGAACCTTATCGGCATCGAAGCCTGCGAAAAGGTTATGCCGGGCGTGCCTCAGGTTGCCGTTTTTGACACGGCCTTCCACCAGACGATGCCCCCCAAGGCTTACCTTTACGGCCTGCCCTATAACTACTACCAAAAATACAAGGTGCGCCGCTACGGCTTCCACGGCACAAGCCACAAGTACGTTTCGGGCCGCGCCGCCGAAATGCTTGGAAGGCCCCTTTCCGAGCTTCGCGTAATAACCTGCCACCTTGGCAACGGCAGTAGCGTTGCCGCCATTGACCACGGCAAGGTTGTCGATACGTCAATGGGGCTTACTCCCCTTGCCGGTGTTATTATGGGTACGCGCTGCGGCGATATCGATCCGGCTATAGTCACCTTCATTATGGAGAAGGAGGGCTTAGACCCCAAGGGCATGGACGCCGTTATGAACAAGCAAAGCGGCGTTTTGGGCATAAGCGGCGTTTCCAGCGACTTCCGCGATTTGGGTACAGCCGCCGAAAACGGAGATACCCGTTCAAAAATTGCCTTGGATATGTTCTATTACACGGTTAAGAAGTTCGTAGGCGCCTACGCCGCCGTTATGGGCGGAGCCGACGCTATCGTATTCACCGCCGGCGTCGGCGAAAACAACAGCACCTGCCGCGCGGCTGTAACCGAGGGCCTGGAATATATGGGCGTTAAGATTGATCCGGAGCTGAACAAAAAGCGAGGCATGGATTTGGACATTTCCGCCGAGGGAGCCGCCGTGCGCACGCTGGTTATCCCCACCGACGAGGAAATGATGATAGCTTTGGACACCCGGAGACTTACAAGCAAGTAAAAACTTACGAAAAGCGGCGCGGACAATGCTTTTTGCTATTATTGTTGCGCGAAGCAATGTTTACTTAACGGAGGTTTTGGGAACAATGAACAGGAAAAAGGCTGTACGCGTAATTCTATGG
>CAZKBV010000053.1:0-10950 GCA_964551215.1 uncultured Oscillospiraceae bacterium
AAAAATAATGGAATCAGTAGTATTTCTTGCAGTCCTTCATATCCGTTACCGTGCGCAGAGCTTCGCCGAACCTCTGAAAATGGACGACCTCTCTTTGGCGCAGGAAGCGTATTGCGTCGATAACGTCCGGATCGTCGGCAAGCCTGAGAATATTGTCGTATGTGGCGCGGGCCTTTTGCTCTGCCGCCATATCCTCGGTCAGGTTTGTTATTACGTCGCTCATAGACTGCATTGTCGCGCCGCTCCAAGGAACACCGGCGGCATTCGCGGGATAAATTCCCGTGCCGTGGTCAACGTAGTAGTCCGCAAAGCCGCTGTTTTTGATTTCATCCTCGGAAAGATTCCTTGTAAGCTGATGCACAATTGTGCCGACCATTTCCAAATGGCCCAGCTCTTCCGTACCGATATCGTTTAAAACGCTTTTTGTCACCTCGGTAGGCATGGAAAACCTCTGGCTCAGGTACCGAAGGCTTGCCCCGAGTTCGCCGTTGGGGCCTCCGTATTGAGTCAATATCGCCTTTGCCATTCTCGGGTCGGGATTTTTTATCTTAACAGGGTAGGCAAGCTTTTTTTCATATATCCACATTTACAGACACCTCCTCACATATTCCAAGGCCAAGGGTTTTTAATCCACTGCCACGGCGCCGCCGCCGAGCCGGAAGCCGCCGTAAGAGGCCCGTACGAGGCTTCGTATTCCTTACGGAGCGTGCCGGCGTGTTCCACGGCTTCCTTATATTTTGTAAGGGCGGCTTGGCAGTTGGGGTGGGTATCCAGATACAGAAGCATATCGTAGGCGGCAAAGTCGGCCTCCTGCACCTTTTTAAGCATCTGTATTCGTTCTGTTTCCGCCATTTTTACATACCCTCCCTTTTTTTGCAAAAGTTTTTCCCGTAAACATCCAAAGGCAGATTCAGCTCGGGAAACACTGTACCGTTTTTCAGAGCCTCGCAATATCCGTACACCGTGTCCAATTCCTGAAAGGGAGTGTAGGAATAGGCGAGAGGAAGACTGTTAATACAGGTGCAGGCGCAGCTTTCGTTGTTATCGTTTGCGTCAGCGTTAATAAAGTCCGTTATTTCTTTCATATTAATCTCCATTCCGCCGCTCCGCTTCGGCACAAACAGTAATTAAATTTCTCTTATCCGCGGAGCAAGTAATGATAAGAAAATTTTATTGCCGGGGGCGCGTTTGCGAATCAAATTTCCCGCGGGGGTACATCCTTCCCTCAACGGAAATTTGCGATCCCGTAATATAATATGAATAAAATAGGTTTTTGTGTTGCAATTCTGTGTTTTTTGAGGTATAATAAAAGCATGGGATGCGTTTATTATTTTTCGGGGAGGAATGTCAGTGTTTGGAAAAAAACAAAAGGAATCAGCCTGCTGCCGATACTGCAAAAGGGTAACCGAAAGGGACGGGGATTATATCTGTAAAAAGCGCGGAGTTGTAAGCCCCGGCGGATTTTGCCCGAGCTATAGGTTCGACCCGTTTGCGCCCAGAGAAACAAGAAAACGCAATATTGATACATCGGTTTTCGACCCGCTGGATTTTGAAATCTGAGCATGGGCGGCGGTTCATTTCGGAATTGACGGAGGCTGCATGACAGCACGGGAACAAAAGGGGAACAAATTGTGAACAAACGGTTAATAATTTTTCAAAAGGTTGCAAAATAATATAAAATTTGCTAATATATGTTAGGTTAATGAGTTTGCTTGCCAAAGCGGAGAGGGAGGCGATACAGGCAAGGCGCATTTCCCTAAATTCAGCGCGTACAAAGGGGTAAAACAAGAAAGGACTTGACTTTAATTTATGTTAGCACAGATTTTTGCAGTTATCATCTTTTTGGTAATGTTTTTGATGATTGTTTTGGAAAAATTTGAAAGACACCATATAACTCTTGTCAGCGGCGCATTGGTGCTTGTTGTTGTGTTCGGATTATGTATGCACAGCTTTGCCGCCGTGATAAAAACCCTTAATATTCAAAGCATATTTACGCCTTCCTTTTGGATAGGCGCCGGAGAAGAAACCTCCTCCGGAATCAACTGGGCGACTATAATTTTCATCGCCGGAATGATGGTAATGGTTGAGGGAATGGGTAAGGCAGGCTTTTTCAGATGGCTGTGCCTTAGGCTTGCGAAGGCCGTTAATTATCATACCGTGCCTTTGCTTATTTGCTTTATGCTCATGGCGGGCGTATTGGCAATGTTCATAGACAGTATCACGGTTGTGCTTTTCCTTGCCACGGTAACCGTGGAGCTTTCGAAGGTTTTGAAATTCAATCCCGTTCCGATGATTATTTCCGAAATATTCTGCGCAAACTTGGGCGGAAGCGCGACAATGTGCGGCGACCCGCCGAATATAATTATCGGTACGTCTTTGGGCTTTACGTTCTTCGACTTCCTTTCCAACACAGGCGTCATAGTGGCTTTGGGCTTTGCGGTGGTTTTGGTTTATTTCTGGCTTTGCTTCCGAAAGGAGCTTAAAAAGAGCGAGGAGCGGCGCCCCAAGGACATTGTTTATCCCGACCCTAAAGGAGCCGTAAGCAACAAAAAGGCCTTTGCGGCGGCGATTTGCGTTTTCGTATGCGCGGTGGCGATGCTCGTGACCCACGCCGAAACCACGCTGTCGGTCGCGTTTATAGGCGTGTTTATTTCGATAATAACCGTTATACTGACCGTTGTAACCTCCGGCTTTGATGACGTTAAGTACATTTTCAAGCATATAGATTACAAGACTCTGCTGTTCTTTATCGGATTGTTTGTTTCGGTAGGCGGTTTGGAGCAGACCGGAGTTTTGGAAATAATCGCGGATTTTATCGGAAGGATAAGCGGCGGCAACCCTTATATCATCGTGGCGGTTATACTTTGGCTTTCCGCCTTTGCCAGCGCATTTGTGGACAACATTCCCTTTGCGGCCACAATGGTGCCTGTTGTCCGTGCCATGTCGGCTGCTCAGGGAATGGATATTTCAACCTTGGCGTGGACGCTTTCCCTCGGGGCGGATATCGGCGGCAACGCAACGCCTATCGGAGCTTCGGCCAATGTTGTGGGTACGTCCGTGTCGGCTAAGGAAGGCCGGCCTATCGGCTGGGGAAAGTATTGCAGGTACTGCGCTCCCGCGACCGTAATTGTGGTAACTATTGCGATGGTTTGTCTTTTCGTTAAATATCTTTAACTAAAATGATGTAAAATGATGTGTTCCGGTGAAAAGCTTTATCGGAGGACTTTATTTGAGCTTACGGTTTTTCTTAATATAATTTGAACGGAGAAAAGAAAATGAAGCACCAAATTATTATTACAATTGGCCGTGAATACGGAAGCGGCGGACATTACATCGCGGATTGCGTGGCCGGAAAATTGGGAATTGCCCTTTACGATAAGGCTCTCCTTGAGGAAACCGCCCAAAAACGCGGATACACCAGCGATGACCTGACGAAATACGATGAAAAGCCCGTGAATCCGTTCCTTTCCAGAAAAGTGAGGGGCTTTTCAAATTCCATTGAAGAAAATATCGCCAACAGCATTTTTGACATAATCCGCGAAAAGGCCATCAGCGGCGAGTCTTTTGTGGTTGTGGGGCGGTGCGCGGAATTTATACTTCGCGATAACGACAACACCCTTAAGGTGTTCATCCGCAGCAACGAACGGGACAAAATCGAAAGAGTTTCAAGAATATACGGCGTAAGCGCCGCGAAGGCCATCGAAATGATGCATAAAGCGGATAAGCAGAGAAAGTATTTCCATAATTATTACAGCGACATCAAATGGGGCGACTGTCGGGGGTACGACCTTTGCCTTAACAGCGCGCTTTTGGGTGTTGAAAACAGCGTGGATGTTGTTTTGAGCGTTGCGGAAATGATGATAAACAAATAAAAGGGATTTTAAAAAAAGATTTTTTCGCTGCTTTTAAATTTTAAATACAAAAAGACTCCCGCCCCGGCTGAAAAAACCGGTCTTGGGAGTCTTTCGCGTTTAAAGGGCCATGCGCCGCGATTGGCTTTTTAAACAATAGCTTCCTTTAGGCTTTTTACGAATTCTCCTACGGGAGAGGAGCTGTTTTTGCCGTACTTTTCCACGATTTTTACGATTCCGCTGCCAACGATGACGCCGTCGCAATAGGAACTCATTTTTTTGGCCTGCTCCGGAGAAGATATTCCGAAACCTACGCAGCATGGGATTTTCGCGCTTGCCTTAATTTCTCCGAAAAAGGAGTCGAAATCCGTGGTGAAGCTGCTTCTTGTGCCGGTAACTCCCGTGGATGACACGCAGTATAGGAACCCTTCGGCCTCGGCGGCGATTTTCGCGATTCTGCTGTGGGATGTGGGAGCCACAAGGCTTATGTGCTTAACGCCGTATTTTGCCGCGTAGGGGGCAATTTCATCCTTTTCCTCATAGGGAAGGTCGGGGACGATAACGCCGTCGATTCCGGCTTCGGCGCACAGGGAGAAAAACCGCTCCGTGCCGAAACGGTATATTGTGTTTACATACATCATAAAGAGCAGCGGCACCTTTACGAGGGGGCGAAGCTCCTTTACCATATCCAGAATTTTAACCAGAGTAACGCCGCCGTTTAAGGCTCTGAGGCTGGCGGCCTGTATGGTGGGGCCTTCGGCTATGGGGTCGGAAAAGGGTACGCCGATTTCAATTAGGTCGGCGCCGCTTTTTTCCATTTCAAGGACTAAGCCCTTGGTTGTCTCCAAATCCGGATCTCCGGCGGTGATAAAGGTTATAAGAGCCTTTTCGCCGTTCAGCGTCTGAAATTTTTCGTCTATTCTATTCACTTAAAACAACTCCTCTGTAACGGGCTATCTGGAACACGTCCTTGTCGCCTCTGCCGGAAAGGCAGATAACTATGATTTTGTCTTTGTCCATTGTGGGAGCCGCCTTCATTGCGGCGGCAACCGCGTGGGCGGATTCTATTGCCGGAATGATTCCCTCCGTTTTGGAAAGGTACTCGAAGGCCTGAACCGCTTCTTCATCGGTTATATCCACATATTCCGCCCGCCCGATTGAAGATAGGTAAGCGTGCTCCGGCCCTATGCCGGGGTAATCCAGACCGGCGGAAATGGAATACACTTGGTCTATCTGGCCTTCCTCGTTTTGGAGGAAAAGGGACTTCATTCCGTGGAATATACCCTCGGAGCCTTTCGCCATGGTAGCCGCGTGGCGGGGAGTGTTGATTCCCTCTCCGGCGGCTTCGGCTCCTATAAGCCGCACGGAGGGGTCGCCTATAAAGTCGTAAAAGGCGCCCATTGCGTTGCTTCCGCCGCCTACGCAGGCATACACCGCGTCCGGCAGACGTCCTTCAAGCTCCGCAAGCCGGGTCTTGATTTCCTCGCCGATGCATTTCTGAAAATTCCGCACCATTTCCGGATAAGGGTGCGGGCCCATTACCGAACCTATAAGGTAGTAGGTGTTTTCAATATTGGCTGTCCAGTCGCGCATGGCCTCGTTGATTGCGTCCTTAAGGGTGGCCGTGCCGGTTTCAACTCCTACGACCGAAGCGCCCAAGAGATTCATGCGGTATACGTTAAGGCTCTGACGCTCCATGTCGGTCTTGCCCATGTATACACAGCACTCCATGCCCATAAGAGCCGCCGCCGTAGCGGTTGCCACGCCGTGCTGCCCCGCGCCCGTTTCGGCGATTATTCTTGTTTTGCCCATCCTCTTGGCAAGCAGTATCTGCCCGAGACAGTTGTTTATTTTGTGGGCGCCGGTGTGGTTGAGATCCTCTCTTTTGAGATATATTTTCGCGCCGCCCAAATCCTTTGTCATTTTTTCGGCATAGTACAGCATGGAGGGGCGGTTGGCGTACTCCCTGTACAGCCTGTTAAGCTCCCGGTTAAATTCAGGATCGTCCTTGTATTTACTGTAAGCCTCGTTAAGCTCGTTCACGGCATTCATAACGGTTTCGGGAACGTACTGCCCGCCGTAATCGCCGAAGCGTCCGATTTTACCCATATATATTCATCCTTTCTCGGAAAAAACTTCCATAAATTCGTCTAATTTGTATTTGTCTTTAACTCCGTCCGTCTCGAAGCCTCCGGACATATCTATTCCGTAGGGGGTTACCGCGGAAAGGACAGCCCTTAAATTTTGCGCGTTTATTCCGCCGGCCAAAAAATACGGCCTTTGAGGATTGACCTTTGCCAGAAGGGACAGGTTTATATTTTCTCCCGTGCCGCCGTAGGCGGTTTTTGAAAACGCGTCGAAAAGCAGCATATCCGCCGAGGAGGAAAGGGCGTTCTCTACGTCCGCTTCGCTCCTCACCCTTACGGCCTTCCATATTTCTCCGCCGTAAAGAGCGCGGAGGTTTTTTATATATTCCTCGTCCTCGTCGCCGTGGAGCTGAACGGCTTTAAGACCCGCCACGCGGGCGATTTCCGCCACAGCTTCGGCGGATTCGTTCACGAAAACCCCCACGGGGGAAATTCCGCTTTTAAGGCTTATGCTCAGGATTTTCGCGCTTTGGGGAGAAATATACCGGAAGGATTTTTTGTAAAACACAAAGCCGATGTAATCCGGACGGACGGAATTTACAATTTCCACATCCTCAATGCGGCGGATTCCGCAAAGCTTCAGCTTCATAAGGCTCCCTCCCTTATAGAGGCGAGAAGGGCGGGATCGCGCATAAGGCTTTCACCTATGAGCGCGGCTTTTGCTCCGCTTTTCATTACCCTTAAAACGTCATCGGCGGAAAGCATACCGCTTTCGGAAACTATGACGCCCTCCTTCGGGACAAGGGCGGCCAATTTTTCGGTGACGGCCAAATCCACCCGAAACGTTTTCAAATCTCGGTTGTTTATGCCGAAGATGTCCGCTCCGGCGGCCTTGCAGATTTTAAGCTCCGCCTCGTTGTGACTTTCGCAAAGGCAGCTTAGACCCAAGTCTCCGGCAATCGCCATAAGGCGTTTCATTTCTTCGGCGGTCAGCATTGCGGCTATTAGCAGCACGGCGTCCGCCCCCAAGGCTCTTGCCTCGTAAATCTGGTAGGAATCGAAAATAAAGTCCTTCCTGAGCAGCGGAACGCTCACATTTTTGCGTATTTCCTTTAGGTATTCCCCGCTGCCCATGAAGTAATGCTCCTCCGTGAGAACGCTTATGGCGGCGGCTCCGTTCTTCTCGTATTTTACGGCGATTTCCGACGGGCGGAAGTCGTCGGCGATAATCCCCTTGGAGGGGCTGGCCTTTTTTACCTCGGAAATTATGTTTATCCCTTTTTCGGAAATAGCTTTTTTAAAATCCAAGGGCGGACGGGAGCAGCTTAGGGCCAAAGCTTTCATCTCCTCGGGAGAAACCCTTGCCTTTTCCCGGGCGAGCTGCTCACGGCGGCGCTTTAATATGTCGTCAAGAATCATCTGTATCACCTCGACTGATTAACTGTTGGTCACTTCTATAAGCAGATTGAGCTTTTTCATGGCGGCTCCGCTGTCTATGGATTCCTCGGCAAGCCTTACGCCTTCCCCTATTGAAGCGGCCTTTCCGCAGATGTAAAGGGCGCAGGCCGAGTTAAACACAACAATGTCCCGCTTTGCCCCTCTAAGCGCGCCGGAAAGAATATCGGTTGTAATTTTTGCGTTTTCGGCGGGAGCGCCGCCCGTAAGCTCCTCAGGCTTATAGACCCCCAAGCCGTAATCCGCCGGATTGATGGTGTATTCCTCTATGGAGCCGTCGTCCTTAAGCTCACACACGTATGTGTCGCCGGTGACGGTTATTTCGTCCAGACCGTCGCTGCCGCATACAACCATAGAATGTTCAAAGCCGAGATTTTTGTATACTTGGCACAAGGGGCGAAGCAGGCTTTTGTCGTAGCAGCCGGCCACAATGTGCTTGTTGAACGCCGGATTGCTGAGAGGCCCCAGAATGTTGAACACCGTTCTAAGCCCTGTTTCCCGCCGCGCCGGACCGGCAAAGCGCATACTCTTGTGGTAGCTTTGAGCGAAAAGAAAGGCTACGCCGCAGCGGTCAAATATTTCTTTGGACCTTTCCGGCGGGAAGCTGATTTTAACCCCCAATGCCTCCAGCACGTCGGCGGCCCCGCTTTTGCTGGAAACGCTTCTGTTGCCGTGCTTGGCGACCTTCTGACCGCAGCCCCCGATTACAAAGGCGGCGGTGGTTGAAATATTGAAAGTTCCCGCCATATCTCCGCCGGTGCCGACAATGTCTACGGCGTCCTCGCCGCCCTCGGCCTTTGTGGCGTTGGAGCGCATGGCCTCGGCGCAGCCGGTAATTTCATCTATTGTTTCGCCCTTTACGCGCAGAGCCGTGATAAAGGAGGCTATCTGGGCGTCCGTAGCCCGCCCTTGCATGATGATGTTCATTGCGTCGAAGGCTTCGTCCTTGGAGAGATTTTTCCTGTCCGCGGCAATGGCGATGTACCTTTTAAGCTCCGTCTTTTCGGCCTGTTCGGTTTTCGGCGCGTTAATCCGAAGTCCGGCCAAAGTCAGGAAGTTAGCCGTAATAACCGCGCCCTCCTTTGTCAGCACGCTTTCCGGATGGAACTGTATGCCGAAGGTGAGATGGGTCTTGTGCTTTACGCCCATTATCTGGCCAAGCTCATCCTCGGCGATGACTTCAAGGCAGTCGGGGAGAGAGCTTCGCTCGATAATAAGGGAGTGATACCGACCCACTTCCGTTATCGGTTTAAGCCCTTTAAAGAGAGGGCAGTTCGGATTCAGCTTTACGAGGGATTTTTTCCCGTGGACGGGAGCGCTCGCGAGAGTTATCTCGGCGCCGAAGGCTTCCCCGACGGACTGCTCTCCCAAGCATATTCCCAGTATGGGTATGCGCCCCGAAAACCGCTTTATTGCCTCCACGCATATTCCGGCGTCCTTGGGATAGCCCGGCCCCGGGGAGATTATAATGGCCTCGGGCTTCATTTCCTCGATTTCCTCAAGGGTAATTTCGTCGTTGCGCGCAACCTTTATGTGGGGGTACATTTCTCCTATCTGCTGGTATAGGTTGTAGGTAAAGCTGTCGTAATTGTCAATCATTAAAATCATGGTTTATCTGTCCTTTCTTTTATTTTATTTTCTTTGCTTGAATAAGGCTTTAAAAATTTTTTAAAGCTCGTTGGCTCTTTCAATAGCCTTAAGCATTGCGTAGGCCTTGTTTTTGGATTCGGCGTATTCCTTTTTGGGGTCGCTGTCCGCCACAACTCCGCCGCCGGCCTGAACGTAGGCTTTGCCGTTTCGGAAAAGCACAGTCCTTATGGCAATGCAGGTGTCCATGTTGCCGTCGAAGGCCAGATACCCTACAGTTCCGCCGTAAAGACCTCTTTGGGTTGTTTCCAGCTCGTCGATTATTTCCATTGCCCTTATTTTCGGCGCGCCGCTGAGAGTTCCCGCCGGCAGTACGCTCATCAAAGCGTCCACGGCGGTTTTGTCATCGCGGAGATCGCCGTAAACGTCGCTGACAATGTGCATTATCCTTGAATAGCGCTCAATGTGCATAAGGTTTTCCGCCCTTACTGAGCCGAATTTGCTCACCTTGCCGACGTCGTTCCTTCCCAAATCCACCAGCATCGTATGCTCCGCAAGCTCCTTGGGGTCGTTTATGAGCCGCTTTTCGTTGGCGGCGTCCTCCTCGGGGGTTTCGCCTCGGCGTATTGTCCCGGCAATGGGCTTTGTCATGCACAGCCCGTTTGTTACGCTCAGCAGCTTTTCCGGAGAGGCTCCGGCAATTTTATAATCCGGATGCTTGAAATAGTAAAGGTAGGGGGAAGGGTTTGTGGAGCGAAGCATCCTGTATACGTCGTAAGGCTCCGCCACGGTTTCCGCTTCAAACCTTTGGGAAGGCACCACCTGAAAAATATCGCCGTTTCTGATATATTCCTTTGCCTTTTCCACATTGGCAATGTACTGCTCCTCGGAAATATTACTGGTGACCTTTACCGGCCTAATGTCCTTCACGGCCTTTTCCTTGGGAGTGTAATTTTCTATGGCGCGGATTATTTTTTCCGCCTTGGCCTCCGCGAGGGAATATTTGTTTTCCTCATCGCCCTTTGTAATGTTGAAAATGCAAATAACCTCGTTTGTCAAGTGGTCATAGGCCACAAGCTCTTCGTAAAGGAAAAGGTCGATGTCCGGTATGCCCAAATCGTCCTTGGGGGGATTGGAAAGCCGCGGCTCCGCGTAGCGTATGGTGTCGTAGCCGAAGTATCCCACAAACCCTCCCGTAAGGCCGGGGCCGTTTTTAACAACGGGGCTGGAGAAATTTTTCATAAGCTCCCTGAAAAGAGCGGGGATGTCGTTTGCGTCGAATTCCTTCGCGCGGCCGTTTTCAACGTATCGTCCCTTCCGGTTCTTTACGGAAAGCTCGGCCTTGGGATTTATGCCCATGAAGGAATAACGCTGCCACTGCTGGTCGCTGCTGACGCTTTCAAGGATGAAGGCGTTGTCGGCATTTTGGCTTATAGCTTCAAAAATTCTTACCGGAGTTACTCCGTCGCACAGACGGCGGTAGAAAACCGGCGCGTGAGTGTAGCTTTTAAGAAGCTCCTTTACTTGCGTGACGTTCGGTGTTAACATAATACATTCCTCCAATTTAAAATACAATATAACAATATAAAAAGCCCCACTGACATAAAGTCAATGGGGCGAAATATACTTCGCGGTGCCACCCAAATTCGAGGGAAAACCCCTCCTCTGAGAGTACAAACATACTCCTATTCCTTAACGCGGAATATACGGCGCAGATACTGAAAAAACTGTTCTCCTTGCTCCTCGCGAATCCATTCGCAATCACGCGCTGTACCGGATCTCAGCGAAACCGGCTCTCTGTAACAGCGTTGAGTAACGCTACTTACCTTCGGTCAAAGGATTTAAAAATATTTAATTTAATGATATTATACGGCGTAAAACGGAATTTGTCAATAGTTTTTTGAAAATTTTTAAAATATTTTTTTAATACCGATTTTTTTCTTGATTTTTTCCGGCTTGTATGATATAAT
>CAZKBV010000054.1:0-10892 GCA_964551215.1 uncultured Oscillospiraceae bacterium
ACATCCCCGTCGAAGCCGTTACTACCCCGCGAAAGGACAGCTCTGAAAACCGTTTTGAAAAGAAAAAATGAACAGCGTGCATCGGAGGCAAGGCAAGCCGACGAAGCAAGGCTTGCCGCCTTGTGAGGAGGTTTAACGCAGCCTACGGTGTGCTATGGCATTTTTTCTCAAACAAGGTTTTTAGAGATGACCCAAAATTATTGTAGCACAAACAGTGAGAAAATGCAACATATAAAGTCTAACATTTGTGTTACAAGGGAAAACAAAAACTCCCGGATTTCGGCTGGTATCTGCCTGAAAAATCCTTTTTCGCCTTTTCCGTACACTTTTTTACAAAGTCGGTTTTTGCCTTTGTATAGCCGTCTCTGTCATGTTTAAACCTTTTCCAAAGCTCCGGCTTCATTTGCTCATATTCTTTCGCACATTCCGGGTGTTCATTTAAATAATCCCTGAAGTACAGTTCGTCATTATCTCCTGCGTACCGCAGATGCAAGTGATATACCTTTTCCGCAAGCCCCTTTTCTGTATATCCCATATTAAAGGATATTCTGCTTTGGGAGGAGGACATTCGGATAAATCCCAATTCTTCAATTACATCTGCCGTCTTTTCAAGGCTTTCGGAAGGCTCGATTTCCACTAATATATCAACTATATCTTTTGACCAAATGTCCTTTACAGCCGTGCTGCCAATGTGACTTATTCTGAAAACATTTTTTAAACCTCTTTTTAAATAGTCTTCCATTTCCAGATAATAATCCTTCCACTCGGCCTTGTGTTCAACTAAGGAAATAGGGAACAGCTCCCAGAGTTCTTCCAATGTCATTTCCGATAATTTCTTTCCCATATAATTCCCTCTGCAATTTACAGTTCAATGTCAACTTGGTATTCATCATCAATGAGGACATAGCTTACATTGTGACTTTGGCACTGCTTCAATACCTCAGCGTTATCTCTGAGGACTGTTTCTATTGTGCAATCCTCGTCGTCCATTCTGTTTTCAACAACACTTGCGTATTTTTTTATATCGCTGAAATGATTTGCAATATATTTATTACTCATAACCAAACAGCAAAATTTTATGCTTTTTAAATACGACTGTTCAAAATCCTTCTGCCAGTCAAAGGGGAATGTAGCAGCCTTCAACAATAAGATTCTGCCCGTTCTCAATAACTGTTTTTATCATTTCACGGACAATGGGCCAGAGATAATCCGTCAGCGCTTTATCATCGCTGAGCGGCGAGAGGGCAGTATTTCCGCTGCGGATAAGTCCCATCTTTAAGTGGTCTATGGATAGGTAGGGGTATTTATATTTTTCCAGCAATCTTTGAGCAAGAGCGGTTTTCCCTGTGTGAGAAGCTCCGGCAATCAAAATAACCATTGTATCACCTCGTTGGACAAGCCTTGCTTCGTCGGCTCGCCTGTTAAATAACCCCGGCGTTTCGGCCTTTTTTCCGTTATCTTTTTAAAATCATTCGTATCTCTGTTACTTCTGTCCGAGCATTATCCGCTGTTTCGTTCCGTCAAACCGAAAACCGAGTTTTTCCAGCGTGAAATTATCGAGATACGCCTGATTGACGATTCCCGAATACGCCTCATGCCAACCTTTCCAGTGAACATAGGCCTTGCCTTTTATTTCATTTTCCGATTCCATCGGTTTTATCGTAATGTTCAAATTTTTCATGAGCTATCTCGCCCGTTCCTTCATTGCTCTTTCGATTTCCCGCTTTGCGTCGCGCTTTGCCGCGTCCTCACGCTTATCGTACAGCTTTTTGCCCCTTGCCACGCCTATTGTCATTTTTACCAAGGAACCCTTGAGATAAACGTCGAGAGGAATGATAGTTACGCCCTTTTGCTTGACCTTTCCGAAAAGGCGCAGTATCTCATTTTTGTGAAGGAGCAGTCTCTTGGGACGCAGAGGATCCCGATTGAAGATATTTCCCTTTTCGTAAGGGGAGATGTGCATACCGTGGACAAGCATTTCCCCCTTGTCGATTTCGCAGTAGCTTTCTTTAAGATTGACCTTCCCTTGGCGCATGGACTTGACCTCTGTGCCGAAAAGCTCAATGCCTGCTTCTATTTTTTCGTCTATGAAGAACTCGTGGTACGCGCTTTTGTTTTGCGCGAGAATTTTTACTCCTTTTTCTGTCGGCATTTTTCTTAACCTCCTTTTTAGGTTCCGGAGCCTTTCCCTTTTTCGGCGGGGTATTTTCCATTCCCTTGGGAACAAAGGTGATTCTTCCGCCCTGCTTGCTTGCGGCGGCAAGTATCACGGTTATTTTGTCCCCTATGCGGTACTGTTTTTTTGTTCTTTCGCCTATGAGCCTGAGGCCGTCCTCGTCAAAGACATAGTAATCGTCCGTCAAAGAGGTGAGAGACACCATTCCTTCCACGGTGTTGGGGAGCTGAACGTAAAAGCCGAAGCCTGTTACGGAGGAAATTATTCCTTCAAATTCCTGCCCTAAAAATTGCTCCATATATTCAGCCTTTTTCATGCTCAGCACGTCCCGCTCGCATTTTTCGGCGGCGGTTTCACGCTCGCTGCTTATTTCGGCGGCGTCCTTGTTCATTTTTCCAATGGCTTTAAGGGCGTTTTCGTCGTGTTCGATGGCGGCCTTAAGGCTCCGGTGGCACACAAGGTCGGGATAGCGGCGAATGGGGGAGGTGAAGTGGCAGTAATCTTTCGCGCCCAAGCCGTAGTGACCGCTGTTTTTCGGGCTGTACACGGCCTTTGCCATGGAACGCAGAGCCACAACGGCGATTATGCGCCTGTCGTTTTCGTCGTCGATTCCCTCCATAAGGGCGCTCAAATCCGACTTTGGAGCATAGCCCAAGGTTTTTACAAACTTATGCAGAGCCTCCGTCTTTTCCGGGGAGGGGTCATCGTGAACACGGTAAAGAGTCGGGCAGTTTTGCTCCCAAAGGTATTTTGCCACGGCCATGTTTGCGCTGACCATGAACTGCTCTATCAGCTCATTTGCCCCGTTTACGGTCCGCAGCTTAATATCCGCGGCACGACCGTTTTCGTCCAGCACGGCTTCGGCCTCGGGAATGTCTAACTCCACATAGCCCCTTTCGGCGGCCTTTTTCTTAAGAATAAGGCTCAGAGAATACATTTCGTCAATCATAGGAGCAACATCGGAGTATTCCCTTCTGACGGCTTCGTCCCCGCAGATTATCTTCCATACATTATTATATGTCATCCTTCGGGCCGACTTGATGACGGATTTATAAAATTCCGTCTTTATAACGTTGCCGTTTTTATCCATGCTCATTATTACCGAAAGGGTAAGCCTGTCCGCGCCTTCGTTAAGGGAGCAGATTCCGTTGCTCAGCCGAGGAGGGAGCATGGGGATTACCCTGTCGACAAGATATACGCTGGTTCCCCGCTTCAGAGCCTCCTTATCCAGAGACGAACGGGGACGCACGTAATGGCTCACGTCCGCGATATGGACTCCCAGACAATAGCCCAACTCGGTTTTTTCCAGAGATACGGCGTCGTCCAAATCTTTGGAATCGTCGCCGTCAATGGTGATTGTGAGCCTGTCGCGAAGGTCGAGGCGGCCAAGGATATCTTCGCCCGATACGGCACAGGGAACAGCGGCGGCTTCCTTAAGCACAGACGGAGGAAAATCAATATTAAAGCCGCACTCCTTTATTATTGACAGCACGTCTACCCCAAAGTCATCGGGATAGCCCAAAACCTCTTCAATAGCACAGCCAAGCTCCCCATCCGGGGAATATTCCGCCCGGAAAAGAGCCTTCTGGCCGGTTTCGCCTTTTATCCTGCCGGGCAAAACGGGAATGTCCCGGGGGAGCTTGATGTCGTCCGGGTCGGCGCAAAGACCGTCCTTCCCCTTTTTGATAACGCCCACGAAGCGCTTAAGTTCCCGCATACAGACGCGGCACACGCGCCCCCGGGGACGTTCGCCTCGGCGTATTCCCAAAAGCTGAACAAGGACTCTGTCGCCGTTTAACGCCCCGTTTATATCGTCGGCGGAAATATAAAGGTCGTCGCCTCCGTCGTCGCGGACGAGGAAGCCGAAGCCCTTGGCGGACATATGCAAAACGCCCTTTAAAAGGCCGTCTCTTTCCGAGGAATGAAGCCGCCCCTTTTTGTCGGTAAAGGCCGTGCCTTCTTCAATAAGTTCGGTTATTATTTTATGGAATCCGGCCATGCTTTTTTCCGGAACGCCTAAGTTAAAGGCGATTTCCTCCTCCGCCATGGGAGGCAAGGAGGTATCCGCGAGCAAAGCGGTGATTTTTTCTTTCCTTGTCATAAAACCTTTCCTTCCGGAGGTAAAATTAAAACAGGCACCCCCTTTTGAGAGTGCCCAAGACTTTCCTACTTAAGAAAATTAAGGGAAAGAACGATGGAAAGAACGAAGAACAGCACAGCGAAAACGCTTGTAAGCTTTTCCATCATACCTTCCACAGTGTGAGCCTTGTTCTTGCCGAAGAAGGTATCCGCCGAGCCGCCCATTACCGCAGACTCTCTGGGATCCTTGCCTTCCTGAAGAAGCACCACAACAGTAAGCACAATCGCAATAACAAGATATACCAGCGTAAGAGCAAGTTTCATTTTTAACACCTCCGTTTAAATTGTGTCAATGCCACGTATAGTTACTTTACCACAAATTCAAAGCAAATGCAAGTGTTTTTTTATATTATTTCTGGTTTTTTTCAAAAAAATTCTCAAAAGGTATTGATTTTTTTATTTTTTATGCTATAATACTAAAGGTAAACGCCGAAAAATTGCCGGTGTGATGGAATTGGCAGACGTAGTGGACTCAAAATCCACCGGTAGCGATACCGTGCCGGTTCGAGTCCGGCCACCGGCACCAAACGGAGCAAGCTCTATATCGCTTGCTCCGTTTTTTTGGTGAAAAAACGGAGCGCGCTTCCGGCGTCCGCTCTTTCCGAAAAAGGCCTCGCGCCTTTTTTGAGGCGAAATAAATCCGCCGTCGATAATAATAATCCGCATAAATTTTCCTTATTACGTCCATAATAGGTCGGTAAGGGAGGTTACGGAAATGATGACAGGCAAGGTTAAAATATGCGGAGTCAACACCTCTAAGCTGCCGATTCTTTCCGCGGATGAAAAAAAGGAGCTGTTTCCGAAAATAAAGGCCGGAGACTTAGGGGCAAGAGATAAATTCATAAACGGAAATCTTCGGCTTGTGCTGAGCATAATAGGCCGCTTCAACAATCGGGGCGAATATGTGGACGATTTGTTTCAGGTCGGATGTATCGGGCTGATAAAGGCCATTGACAATTTCGACCTTTCCCAGAACGTTCAGTTTTCAACCTATGCCGTGCCGATGATAATAGGGGAAATACGCCGATATCTGAGAGACAACAACTCGGTGCGGGTGAGCCGTTCCTTGCGGGACATAGCGTATAAGGCCTTATGCGCCAAGGAAAAAATCATAAACGAAAAGGGAGCGGAGCCTACCGTTGAGGAAATCGCGGCGGCTTTGGAGCTGAAAAAAGAGGATGTTGTTATGGCTTTGGACGCTGTTCAGGAGCCGATATCCCTTTTTGAACCCGTGTATCACGACGGCGGAGACACGGTTTTTGTAATGGATCAGCTAAGGGACGAAAAAAATCTGGACGAAACATGGATAGAGCAGATATCCCTAAGAGAAGCTCTCGATAAGCTGCCGGAAAAAGAGAGGGGAATAATAGAGCTGAGGTTTTTTAAGGCCAAGACGCAGACTGAGGTGGCGGGGGAGATAGGCATAAGTCAGGCGCAGGTCAGCCGCATTGAAAAAAGCGCCATTGAGCATTTGCGAAAAAGCCTGTAGCCTCGGCGGCGTCGGAACCTCCGAATAACCTGTCAAGTTTAACCGCATGTCCGCATAAATAATTAAGGGAAACGCCCGGGGGAGAGCTTTGGGGCATATACAAAATTTTTAAAAATAAATGAAGGATTTTAAAACATTTTGTTGAATATATAGATATAACCTGAAAATCCGGCGGCAAAAACCGCTTTAAGGGCGGGTGTTCACGAGGAGGCCATTTATGGACGTTAGGGAGCTTACAGAGCAAATAGAGCGGGAGACGCTTTCCCCTTATGCGTCGTTAAGCGAAAATACCGGAGGAAGGCGGTTTGAAAGTCGGCTTTGCAGTCTGCGGACGGAGTTCCAGCGCGACAGGGACAAAATAATCCACTGCAAGGCCTTCCGCCGTCTGAAGCATAAGACACAGGTGTTTATAACCCCCGAAGGGGATCACTACCGCACCCGTCTTACCCACACTCTGGAGGTCAGCCAAATAGGCCGCACCATCGCCCGCGGTTTGAGGCTCAACGAGGATCTTGTTGAAGCCATGGCTATGGGCCACGACTTGGGGCATACTCCCTTCGGTCACGCCGGGGAAAAGGCCTTGAACATACTTTCCGAAAGGGGATTCCGTCATAATGAGCAAAGCCTTAGAGTGGTGGACGAGCTTGAAAACCTTAACCTGACATGGGAGGTGCGTAACGGCATAGTCTGCCATACGGGAAACACGGAGGCCGCCACTTTGGAAGGCAGGGTGCTGAAGCTGGCCGACAGAATTGCTTACATCAACCACGACATAGACGATTCCATACGCGGCGGAATCATCAGGGAGGAGGATATCCCGCCGTCCGTTTCGGAGGTTTTGGGAAACACTCATGGCCGACGCATCGACACCCTTGTAAGGGATGTGGTGTATACAAGTATGGGCAAGCCGGAAATAATAATGACCCCGAAGGTCAGTGACGCCATGGCGAAGCTTAGGGAGTTTATGTTTGAAAGAGTGTATATCGGTTCCGAGGCAAAAATAGAGGAAGAAAAGGTGTTCGGTATAATTTCCGGCCTTTACCGATACTATAGGGAGCATCGGGAGGAAATCCCTTCTCAGCTCCGCGCCGCCGCCGAAGATGACGATCCGGACAAGGCGGTGTGCGACTACATAGCCGGAATGAGCGACCGTTATGCCCTTTACGCCTATGAGAATATTTATATACCCAAAAGCTGGAACAAAATTTGATTCGCAAAGGGAGTTGACTTCATTTGGCGCGGTATTCCGAAGAAATAATTGAAGAAGTGAGAAACGCCGTTGACCTTGTGGAAATAGCCTCCCGCTATGTGCGCCTGAAGCGGAGCGGAAACAGCTACGTGGGCTGCTGCCCGTTTCACAAGGAGAAAACCCCCTCCTTTCATATTGACCCGGATAAGCAGCTTTATCACTGCTTCGGCTGCGGAGCGGGGGGAAGCGTGTTCCAGTTTGTGATGAACAGCGAGGGCGTGGATTTTATTGATGCTGTTAAGCTTCTGGCGGACAGCGCCGGAATAATCCTGCCGGACTCCGACTCCGTTTCCGGCGGGGAAGACAGATACCGCCGCAAGCAGGAAATGTACGCCATGAATAAAGAGGCCGCCCGTTACTTTCGCGAAACGCTGTTTTCCGATGACGGGGCCAAGGCAAGAGCCTATCTGCAAAAAAGGCGGCTTACCAGCAAAACGGTTGCCTCCTTCGGGCTGGGATATTCCCCAAGTGGCTGGGACGGGCTTTTGAAACGTCTGGAAAGCAAGGGCTATAAGCGCGACCTTATTGTGGAGGCAGGGCTTTGCGTAAGAAACGACAGGGGCAATGTTTACGACCGGTTCCGTGACAGAATAATGTTCCCCATATTTGACGTGCGGCGCAATCTCATCGGCTTCGGCGGGCGTATTATGGAAGGGGACGGGGCAAAATATGTGAACTCCCCCGAAAGCATAGTCTACGACAAGGGCAAAAACCTCTTTGCCCTTAATCTGGCAAGGAAAAGCAAACGGGGCTATTATGTGCTTGTAGAGGGCTATATGGATGTTATCAGCCTTCATCAGGCCGGAATAGACTGCGCCGTGGCGGGCTGCGGAACGGCTCTTACGGAAGCTCAGGCGAGGCTTATCGCCAAGGGAAACACGGTGTACCTTTGTTACGATATGGACGACGCGGGGCAGAAAGCGCTTGCCCGGGCAGAAAAAATATTCAACGGTCTTGACGCAAGGCTTAAGGTTATACGTATTCCCGACGGAAAGGACGCGGACGAGTTTATCGGCAAATACGGCGGCGAGGCCTTTGAAAAGCTGCTGGACGGTTCTTCCACCGTTACCGAAAACCGCATGGATCTTATCCTTGAAAAATACGATATTACCGACGTGGCTCAGAAGGTTGAGATGCTCAACGAAGCGGCCAAGGTGCTTGCGGGTATACCGAATGCCATTGAAAGGGAAGCATATATAAAAAGCCTTTCCCTTAAAACCGGCGTCAGCGCCGACTCTATCGGCGCCGAGGTGCGTAAGGCGGGCGGGCGTCTGCGCCGGAGAGAGGTCGGCGAGGATGTGAAAAAAAGCGTGTCGGGGCTGCGTACGGCTGTTCCCCAAAGGGCTCAGAGCCGAAGCGAAAACGCGCAGCGACGGCTTTTGAGTATACTTTGCGACGATGGCGGCGTTTATAAACGGCTTAAGGAACGCCTTAACGAGGATATGTTTTTGCCGGGAATACATAGAGATATTTTCATGAAGCTCAAGGAAATATACGAAAACGGCGGTCAATCCCCTCAGGACGCTCTTTTAAGGGCTTTCCCGGACAAGCAGGAGGAACTGGCCGGAATAATAGTGAAAAACGATAATCCGCAGGATCCTTATGAGGCTGCGGTTGATTATATAAACGTCATAGAGGATGAGGCGCTGACAGCAAAAATCGAGGAAGCCCGTAAAAACGGGGATGTTGCGCTTTTGGCGCAGCTGCTTAAGAACAAACACCGAAAGGCAGGTATGTGAACATGGAAGAAAATAAAACCAACAATCAGGCTCCGGCGGCGGCCGCCGACATTAAAGCCGTGCTGAAGGAGCTTATAGATAAGGGCAAGCAGAAGGGAATGCTCACAAAGGACAACATTGAAAAGGCATTGGG
This sequence comes from uncultured Oscillospiraceae bacterium, assembly GCA_964551215.1. Classification (GTDB taxonomy): domain Bacteria; phylum Bacillota; class Clostridia; order UMGS1883; family UMGS1883; genus JAFLUQ01. The sequence continues at coordinate 8,926 of CAZKBV010000054.1, forward strand.
CGAGCTTGAGCTGGACGCGGAGCAGATAGAAAAGCTTTACGACAATCTTGAAGCTATGGGTATTGATATTGTGGGCGACATTGACGCGGAGATAAAGGATATGGACGATATCCCCGATGAAGACCTCGAAAATCTCACAATTCCCGACAGCATAAGCACCGACGACCATGTACGTATGTATCTGAAGGAAATAGGCAAGGTGCCGTTGCTTTCGCCCAAGGAAGAGCTGTATTATGCCGAACTTATGAGCAAGGGCGATGAAGCGGCGAAAAATAAGCTTACCGAGGCCAATTTGCGTCTTGTAGTAAGTATAGCGAAGCGCTACGTCGGCAGAGGAATGTTGTTTTTGGATCTTATACAGGAGGGTAATCTTGGGCTTATAAAGGCCGTTGAAAAGTTCGACTACACAAAGGGCTATAAGTTCAGCACCTACGCCACATGGTGGATAAGACAGGCTATAACCAGAGCTATCGCGGATCAGGCCAGAACTATAAGGATTCCCGTTCATATGGTGGAGACTATAAATAAGCTTATCCGTGTTTCGCGCCAGCTTCTTCAGGAACTGGGCCGTGAGCCTACCGCGGAGGAAATATCCAAGGAAATGAACATGAGCGTGGACAAGGTGAGGGAAATAATGAAGATAGCGCAGGAACCCGTATCCCTTGAAACGCCCATTGGCGAGGAGGAGGACAGTCATCTTGGCGATTTTATCCCCGACGACGACGCTCCCGCTCCAAGCGAGGCGGCGTCCTTTATGCTGCTGAAGGAACAGCTTATGGAGGTGCTGGGTACTCTCGCTCCCAGAGAGGAAAAGGTGCTTCGCCTGCGCTTTGGCCTTGAGGACGGCAGACCCAGAACTCTTGAAGAAGTGGGCAGCGCGTTTAACGTAACAAGAGAGCGTATCCGCCAAATAGAGGCAAAGGCGCTCAGAAAGCTCCGCCATCCCAGCAGAAGCAAAAAGCTGAGAGATTTCTTGGAATAACAGGCGGCTTGCTTAGTAGGCGGCTTGTTTCGTAGGGCGCGGAGCCGCGGCAAGGCGTATATACAAACGCGCCTTCGCTTTAATATATGTACGAATGACAAAGGGGCCGCAAAGAAACATAGGCGTTTGTTTCTTCGCGGCCCCGCGATTTTGAAGAAATAGCGAAAAAGAAATAGGCATTACGAACCCCGCGCCTTATTTTACTCCGAAATGACCCACATCTCCATTGACAATAGCCGTAAACAGCCTTTTCTTAAGCCCCGGATTTTCGCTTTCAAGTTGGCGAATAAGCTCCTTTATGTATTGCCGCTTGGAATTGCCGTCCGCCGGACAGGAATTTTTTACCACAGGAAGCTCCAGCCTTTTGACTAAGCCGGTTATGTATCTTTCGGGCATATAAATAAGGGGGCGGATAAGGGTGATGCCTTTCCTGTCTAAGTATGAAACAGGGGAAAAACAGCCTATGCGGCCCTCGAATATAAGGCTTAGCAGGAAGGTTTCGATTACGTCGTCGTTGTGATGGCCGAGAGCCACGGTTGAGCTGCCGATTTCCAAAGCCGCGTCGTGAAGGGCGCCGCGGCGCATTTTTGCGCAGAGAGAGCACGGATTGCTTTCCTTGCGTATGTCAAAAACGATTTGCTTAATATCCGTTTTCTTTATGTAATAGTCCACATTTATTTCTTCACACAGTCGGGCGATAGGGCTGTAGTCCATGTCGTCGTAGCCTAAGTCCAGCGTGACGGCGGAAAGCTTGAATCGCTTCGGATAAAACCGCCTTAGCTCCGAAAGAATCATCAGCAGAGCGAGACTGTCCTTCCCTCCCGAAACGCCCACGGTTATGTGGTCGTTTTCCTTTATCATGGCGTAATCGTCTATTCCCCGACGGGCATAGCTTAAAGCCTTCTGCACGGTCGATTCCTCCTTGATACGGTATAACCTAAGCGCAGATGTCCCCCGCCTCTAAGGCGGCGGGTTCCATTTCAGA
>CAZKBV010000055.1:0-10851 GCA_964551215.1 uncultured Oscillospiraceae bacterium
CAAAATTGCGCGGAAATTGCGGGTTGACAAGAAAAGGGTTAACATGGTATAATAAACGTATACACATAAAACGCATACGCATAAAAAGCAAATACGGAAAGAGGAATGGTTATGGGCGGTTTTTTTGGCGCGGCATCTAAGGAAGACTGTGTTTTCGACCTGTTTTTCGGGGTGGATTATCATTCGCATCTCGGAACAAGGCGGGCGGGACTGGCTGTTTACAGTGAAGAAAACGGCTTTGACAAGGCGATTCATAATATTGAAAACGCTCCGTTCAGAACAAAATTTATGTCGGAATCCCACACCATGCACGGCAATATGGGCATAGGCTGCATTTCCGACTTTGAGGCGCAGCCTATACTTGTCCGGTCCCATCACGGTACCTTCGCCGTAACTACTGTAGGGAAAATAAATAATATTGAGTACATAATGGAAAATATTATTGACGCCCATGCGCACTTTTTTGAAATGCAGGGCGGCGAAATAAACCAAACCGAGCTTGTCGCCGCGATTATCAACCAGAAGGATAATTTTATCGAGGGCATACAGTACGCTCAGGAGGTAATCGACGGCTCCATGAGTATGCTTATTCTCACCCCCAAGGGCATTTACGCCGCAAGGGATAAGCTGGGGCGCACGCCTATTGTTATCGGCAAAAAGGACGACGGCTTCTGCGCCAGCTTTGAAAGCTTCGCGTACCTCAATCTGGGCTACGGCGACTTTAAGGAGCTTGGCCCCGGGGAAATCGCGGTTATGACCTCCGACGGGGTGAAAACCCTTGTCGCCCCCGGCAAGAAAATGAAAATATGCACCTTCCTGTGGGTGTATTACGGCTATCCGTCCTCGTCCTACGAGGGCGTGAACGTGGAGGAAATGCGCTATAAATGCGGCAAATACCTTGCCATGCACGACAGGGAGTGCGGCATGGTAAAGGCGGATCTTGCCGCCGGTGTTCCCGATTCCGGCACGGCTCATGCCATAGGCTACGCCAATGAGTCCGGAGTGCGCTTTTCAAGACCCTTTATAAAATATACGCCTACATGGCCCCGTTCCTTTATGCCCACTCACCAAAGCAAGCGGAACCTTATAGCGAAAATGAAGCTCATTCCCATACACGACCTTATTCAGGGCAAGAGTCTGCTGCTTATAGACGACTCCATCGTCCGCGGCACCCAGCTTCGGGAAACCACCGAATTTCTCTACGAAAGCGGCGCGAGAGAGGTTCATATCCGCACGGGCTGTCCTCCGCTGTTGTTCGGGTGCAAGTATCTTAATTTTTCCCGTTCCACTTCGGAAATGGAGCTGATAACAAGGCGCGTTATAAAAGAACTGGAGGGCCGCGACCCGGATAGGGAAACTCTTAAGGAGTACGCCGACCCCGACAGCGAAAAGTACAAAACAATGGTAAAAAGAATAGAGCAGCAGCTCCACTTTACCAGCCTCAGATATCACCGCCTCGACGACATGATAAAGTCCGTTGGGATAGACCCCTCCAAGCTTTGCACCTATTGCTGGAACGGCGAGGAATAAATGCCCGCGAATAAGCCTTCTTTTCAACCTGAAAAGAAGGCTTGTTTGTGCATACGCCGGCTATATCGCCATTCCGCCGCAGACGCTGATTACCTGACCGGTAATATATTTGCCCCCTTCGCCGGCAAGAAAAAGGGCTGTTCTCGCCACGTCTTCGGGGCGGCCTATGGAATTAAGGGGAATTTCCTCCTTAAGAGCCGCCATATCCTCCGCCGAAAGGTGGGCGTTCATGGGGGTGTCGATAACCCCGGGGGCTATAACGTTCACCCGTATTCCAGAAAGGCCAACCTCCTTGGCAAGGGCCTTGCTAAGGCCTATGACGCCGCTTTTCGCGGCGCTGTAGTCCGCCTCGCAGGAGCCGCCGCGTATCCCCCATATGGAGGAAATGTTGATGATAACTCCCCTTTTTCGGCTTATCATCTCCGGAAGGAAAGCCTTGCAGCTAAGAAAGCAGCCTTTGAGATTCACGTCAATAATATTGTCCCACTGTTCCTCGGTAATGTCCGTAAAAAGGCAGGGGCGGGAGATTCCGGCGTTATTTATGAGTATATCCGCCTTGCCGAAGCGCTTTATCGCCGCCCGCGCGGCGGCGTTTACCATGCCGCTGTCGGAAACGTCGGCTCTCAGGGCCAAACTTCCCGGGAATCGCTTCATAAGCTCCGCCGCCTTTTTTTCGTTGGTTTTATACGTAAAGGCCACGTTCCGCCCCGATTCGGCAAAGGCTCTCACAAGAGCCTCCCCTATTCCTCCGGTGCCGCCGGTTATAAACGCTGTTTCGCTCATTGTTTTCCTCCTTACCTTACCGTCACGTTCCCAAATAGGAAAAATGCATATAATCCTTTGTTGAGCGCCAAGCGTCTCCGCCCCATGTAAAGCCGTGGCTCACGAAAGCGTTCCAGCAGTCGCCGTACTTGACTATCGAATAGGGATTTTCCCCGGGGGCGTAAAGAGAGCCGACAACGGTTCCGTCGGAGTAAACGCAGTAATTTTGGTCGGGATTTATGTCTACGGCCGTTCCGGTGGAATGTTCGGAAAGGCGGCCGTTACGGTTGCGGAAGGAGTAGCAGTGGGTGGAATCTTTATCTATGGGGAATTTTTCGCTGCCGTTAAAAATCTCTTCGAAAACCTCCGTAACAATGTCGGCGATGTTTTTATGTACGGTAAGAGTCATTGTGGAGGGAACCTTTTCCCCGTTTTTAAGCTCCCAGATGTTCACGGTGATTTGCGTCATTTGGGCTTCGGCCTCCGCTTGGGAGGTTATTTCCCCCTCGGTAAACACTTGGCTCCTGTCGTTTTTCTTATAGGTTCCGTCGTAAACATAGCCGCCGGTTTTTACGTAGGAGCTTTCGGGAAGCGGAACCGGCGTCTCAGCCTCCGCCGCCGCCGGAATCGGCTTTTCCGCAAGGCGATCGTCGTAGGATACGGTGTACATTTCGCTTGGGAAAACGTCCTTATATAAGCGCACCAAAACCGCGGCGGCCTGCTCGGCGGTAAGGGCCTCCCTCGGCAGGAAATCTCCCTTGTAGTCGGCGGTAAAATAGCCGTAGGCGGAGGCTTCCGCCACATACGGCTCCGCCCAAGAATCCACCATCGCCTCGTCGCTAAACATTACCTCCTCGCCCTGAGGCTCCACGCCCAAAAGCTCGGCAAGGGAAGAAAAAATCTTGGCCGCCTCCTGCCTTGTGACGGTGCCGTCCGGATCGAAGGAGCCGTCTCCCCTGCCGTTTACAATTCCCATGCGGAACGCCGCCGCCACGGAGGGGTTAAGCGTATCGTTAAAGGGATTATCCTCAGCTGTCTCCGGCTCGTTTCCGGCCAGCTCGTAGGCGCGGACGGCCAAAACGCAAAGCTGTTCCCTCGTTATGGGCAAGGTGTAGTCGGGGTATTCCCCAACGGATATAAGTATGCCCGTTTTTTCGGCGGTATATATGCTTTCCGCCGCCCAAGAGGAGGCCAAAGAGGGCCTCGCCGCTTCGCCGATCGGTTCGGACTCATTCGACAGAGCCGCCGCCGGAAAAATCAGCAGCAGCATTATTGATATCATAAGCTTTTTCATTTGTTAAATCTCCTTACGGCCTACGTATATACGCCAGCATATCGTTCAGATTTTTCACCGCCACAAGCTCAATGGAGGTTTTCGCTATGCTCCCCAGCGCGTCAAAGGGAAGCATACACCGCTTAAAGCCCATCTTTTCTATTTCCGCGAGCCGCCTCGCGGCTTGGGTGACGGTTCTTAGCTCCCCCGTCAGGCCGATTTCGCCGAAAAACGCCATATCCTGAGGGAGGGGAATATTAAGCGCGCTGCTTGCCACGGCGGCGGCGATTCCCAAATCCGCCGCAGGTTCCTCCAGCCTTATGCCTCCGGTGACGTTTACGTAGGAATCCATCATGGCGAGATTAAGCCCCGTCCGCTTGTCCAGCACGGTTATTACCAAAGAGGCGCGGTTATAGTCTATTCCGGCGGCCATTCGCTTGGGATTGGGATATACGCTTTTTGAAATAAGGGCCTGTATTTCCGCCAAGATAGGCCTTGTCCCCTCAACGGAGCAGACCACCGCCGACCCCGGAGCGTCCACCGGACGGCCCGACAGCAGCATATGCGAGGGATTGGGTACGTCCTTTAGGCCTTTGTCCCGCATTTCAAAAACGCCTATTTCGTTTGTGGAGCCGAAGCGGTTTTTTACCGCCCGCACAATTCGGTAGCTTTGGTGGCGTTCTCCCTCAAAGTAAAGCACGCAGTCCACCATATGCTCCAGCACTCTCGGCCCCGCTATGGAGCCTTCCTTTGTCACGTGGCCCACAATGAAAAACGTGACTCCGCTGTCCTTGGCGGTGCGCATAAAGCTGAGAGTACATTCCCGAACCTGGGCCACGCTTCCGGGGGAGGAAGGGAGCTTGGGGGTAAAAATAGTCTGTATCGAGTCGATAACCGCCACCGACGGCTTTACGGAAGCGATTGCGTCGTTTATGTCCTCCAAATCCGTCATGTTCGCCACAAGTATCGGAGCGTCGGACGCGCCGAGACGGTCGGCGCGGAGCTTTATCTGCCGCTCGGATTCCTCGCCGGAAATGTAAAGCACCTTCCTGCTCGCGGACATAAAGCGGCACACCTGCAAAAGAAGGGTGGATTTTCCTATCCCGGGTTCGCCTCCGCAAAGGACAAGGGAGCCTTCCACAACTCCGCCCCCCAAAACTCTGTCCAGCTCATCGCTGCCGGAGGAGGTTCGCGCTTCTGTTTCGGCGCTGACCTCCCCTATCGTCTTGGGAACGTCCCGCCTTCGCGCCGGAGCCGCGCTCGACGGAGAATAACCCGCGGCGGCGGAGGTCTTTTCGATTTTTTCTTCGATATATGTGTTCCACTGTCCGCATCCGGGGCATTTGCCGAGCCATTTCGGCGACTCGTTCCCGCACTCCTTGCAGACAAAAACCGTTTTTGCTTTCATATAATCCGCTCCAATCTTTTTTATTGTATCATAATCGGGAAAAATATTCAAGGGCTTTTCGCGAATTTATTACATTTTTATTACAAAATTTGCGAATTCGGCGGATTTATATTTTTCTCTTGACAAAGGGGAGCTTTTAATATACAATATATTGAGATATATTTATGATTATCGCTTAAATCAATCGAGGTGGATTTATGGTTGAAGCAATAAAGGCCGCCCTGCGCGGCTTTGCCGTAGGGGCGGTAACGGCGGTGGGTCTTAGCGCCGCCTATGCCGACTATTTTTACGTGTTTTTGATTTCCATAGTGCCGATTGTGGAGCTGAGAGGGGCAATTCCCGTGGCGTACGCTCTGGGGCTGAAGCTTGTCCCTTCCTTTTTGGTGTCCGTGGCGGGAAATATGCTGCCTGTGCCGTTCATACTTTTGCTGATAACGCCCTTTTGCAATCTGCTTAAAAGGCGGGGGCTGTTTTCCGGCTTTACGAAATGGCTGGACGGCAAGGTGGAAAAAAACAAAGGCAGGTTTGAAAAATACGCCTACAGGGCCTTGTTCCTCTTTGTGGCTATCCCCTGCCCCGGCACGGGAGCTTGGACGGGAAGCCTTATCGCAAGCGTCTTGGGCTTCGATTTTAAAAAATCCCTTTTGGCGGTATTTTTGGGCGTCATCGCGGCGGGAGCGGTTATGTCGCTGTTGTCGTTCGGCGTCTTTGACATGATAGTCGGTCTTTTCAGATAAAATTTTGGAGGTATGCGTTATGACAAACAAGAAGCTTTTTACATCCGAATCCGTAACCGAGGGGCATCCCGACAAGATTTGCGACCAAATCGCGGACGCCGTGCTGGACGATATCCTCGCCCACGACCCCGACGCGAGAGTGGCCTGCGAGGTATGCGCCGCCACGGGTCTTGTTATGGTATTCGGCGAAATTACCACGGATTACTACTGCGATATACACGCGGTTGCCAGAAACACCATTAAGGAAATCGGCTATACGGATCCGGAAATGGGCTTCCACTACGACAACTGCGCGGTTATAAATTCCCTTAACGAGCAGTCCCCCGACATCGCCATGGGGGTAAACAAAAGCCTTGAAGCCCGTATGGGCGTCGGAGAGGAATTTGACATAGGCGCCGGAGATCAGGGCATGATGTTCGGCTTTGCCTCTAACGAAACTCCCGCATATATGCCCGCCCCGATTTACTACGCCCAAAAAATGGCCAAAAGGCTTTCCGAGACGCGAAAAAGCGGAGAGCTAAAGTACCTGCGCCCCGACGGGAAAACCCAAGTCAGCGTGGAATACGACGGGGAAAAGCCCGTCCGCGTAGATTCTGTCGTACTTTCCACCCAGCACACTCCCGACGTTTCTCTCGAAACCATACGCGCCGACATGATTGAAAGGGTAATCCTTCCCTCTCTTCCCGAAGGCATGGTTGACAAAAACACGAGGTTCTTCGTAAATCCCACGGGGAGGTTTGTTATAGGCGGCCCCCACGGGGACAGCGGCCTTACGGGGCGGAAAATCATCGTTGACACCTACGGCGGATACGCTCCCCACGGCGGCGGAAGCTTCAGCGGCAAAGACCCCACAAAGGTTGACAGAAGCGCCTCTTACATGGCCCGTTACATAGCGAAAAATATCGTCGCCGCCTCCATAGCGGACAAATGCCAGATTCAGCTTGCCTACGCAATCGGCGTGGCGAATCCAGTGTCGGTCAGGGTGGACACCTTTTCCTCCGGAAAGCTCGGCGACGAAAGAATAGCGGAAATAATAAAGGAAAACTTCGACCTTCGTCCGGCGGCGATAATCAAGACTCTTGACCTTCGCCGCCCCATCTACCGCCCTACAGCCGCCTACGGCCATTTCGGACGGGACGATTTGGATCTTCCTTGGGAAAAAACCGACATGGCGGAGACTCTTAAAAAATATCTGTAACGTCCGCGCCCCGGCATACATAATATATGTCGGGGTGAATGACATGATAGAGCTGATAATCGCTTTAATTGCGGCGGCGGCCCTCATAATATGCTTTTCGGCGGTGATATGCGGGGCGGACAGGTGCGGCGGATGCGCCGGAGCCTTCACAAAGGAGGAGCTTTTGGAGGCCGTGGAAAGGCTGCCCGCCGACGCTCGGGTATACATAACCTTTGAAAAAAGATAGGACTGATTTTTACGGAGCGCATAACCCTTGAAGGCGAGGTTTACGAAATTGTATATGTGAACGAGGACAACGGCTACACCGTCTGCGAGGTTGACGTAAACGGTGTTTTGACCGTTGCCGTGGGAACCATGCCCTACATAAGCCCCGGGGAATCCGTGCGGCTGACGGGGTTTTGGGTGAACCACGCGGAATATGGCCGACAGCTTAAGGTTGAAACACTGGAGCGCACTCTCCCTCAAAGCTCCGAGGCCGTGTACACATACTTAGCTTCGGGAGTCGTCAACGGAATCGGCGCTTCAACCGCGAGAAAAATCGTGGAGCGTTTCGGGGCCGACGCCCTTGACGTTCTGCGTTCGGAGCCGGAAAGGCTCACCGAAATAAAGGGCATCTCCTCCGGAAAGGCTATGGACATGAGCGAAAGCTTTATCCTCCGTCAGGACGCCGCCGAAACGGTGATGTTCTTTCAGCGCTTCGGGCTAACAGCCAATCTGGCGATGAAAATTTACAAAAAGTACGGCCCAATGGCTTCGGAGCTTGCTCGGGAAAACCCCTACGCCCTGTGCGAATCGGTTAAGGGAGTGGGGTTTAAGGTTTGCGACCGTCTGGCTAAGAGCATGGGCCTCCCCTTCGACAGCCGCTTTCGAGTAAAAAGCGGGCTTAAATACGCCCTTTCCGAGGCGGTCATGAACGGCCACACCTGCTATAAGGAAAACGCTCTCATAGATTATACCGCGAAGCTGCTGGGCGTCCCGCAAGGGGTCGTCCGCGACTGCTACAGCGAAGCCCTGCTTTCCGGCGGAATCATAACCGAAAACGATATGTGCTTCCTGCCGGCGTATTACAACGCGGAGCTTTCCGCCGCGGTGCGGCTCACGGCCTTATCCAAGGCGGAGCGGGAATCGGCGGACGAAAGGGTTCTCGGCCTTGTGGCTTCCTTTGAAAAAAACAGCTCCGTCACCCTTACCGAGGAACAGAAAAACGCCGTAATAACCGCCGCCGAGGGCAAGATTTTGGTAATCACCGGCGGCCCCGGAACAGGCAAAACCACCATAATGCGGGGAGTTTTAAACGTTCTCACGGGCAAGGGCCTCGAGGTCGCCCTCTGCGCTCCCACGGGCAAGGCCGCGAAGCGGCTGGAGGAAGCCTGCGGCTGCGAAGCGAAAACCGTGCACCGTCTTTTGGAGGTGAACGGCATCGACGGTGAGGATCAAAAATTTGCCAAAAACGAAAGCAATCCCCTCTCCGCCGACTATATTATCGTGGACGAAATGAGCATGGTGGATCTTATGCTTCTGGACGCTTTGCTAAAGGCAATGAAACCGGGCGCGGGCATAATTATGGCCGGAGACGCGGACCAGCTCCCCTCCGTGGGGGCCGGAAACGTGCTGAGGGATATTATCGCCGCCGAGGTTCTTCCCGTCGTAAGGTTAAGCACGGTTTTCCGCCAAGCGGAGGAAAGCCTTATCGTTGTAAACGCCCACAGGATAAACAACGGGGAAATGCCCGTGCTGACAAGCTCCGACTCGGACTTTTTCTTTCTTAACCGCCCCGACCACCAAAGCGCCGCCAAGGCTATCCTTGACCTTGTTTCGGTTCGTCTCCCGAAGGCATACGGCTACGACAGGCTTACGGACATTCAGGTTCTCTCCCCTTCCAAAAAGGGCGTCGCCGGAGTGGCCAGCCTTAACGCCATGCTTCAGGAAAGGCTGAATCCGCCCTCGAAATCCAAAGGGGAACAAAGAAGGGGCGAAACGGTTTTCCGTGTGGGCGACAAGGTTATTCAGGTCAAAAACAGCTACGACACTCCTTGGGTAAGCTGCAGGGACGACACTCAGGGCTTCGGCATTTTTAACGGCGATATCGGCGTAATTAAGGACATTGATTCCCAAAGCCGCGTTATGAGGGTGGAATTTGACGACGGCAAAATCGTTGAGTACGACTTTCCGTCCTTAGACAATCTTGAACTGGCCTACGCGCTTACCGTCCATAAAAGTCAAGGGTGCGAATTTAGGGCCGTGGTTATTCCCGTAGTGGGCTTTATGCCTATGCTTATGACAAGGAACCTGCTTTATACGGCCATAACCCGCGCTCGGGAAACAGTGGTGCTGGTAGGCTTTCCGGAGGCCGTGGCGAAAATGGTGCGAAACGATCACAGGGCCCTTCGGTATACGGGTCTGAAGGAAAAACTTAGGCTTTACGGCGAAAAAAAGGAAAAGGGTGCGGATGATGAACAATAAAGAGCGTCTTAAGGAATTTGCCGCTTCAATAGGCGTCAGCGAAACCGGAGCCGCCCCCTTAGGCTCCCGAAGCGCCTTTGTGTGCCTTTTTCCGTACTTCGGCGGCTACGAAAAGGGCAATCTTTCCGTTTACGCCTATTCCACCGACTACCACGCCGTCACAAAGGCGAAGCTGGGGGAAATTTGCCGCTTTTTAAAAACGGAGCTTTCCGCCGAAGAAGCGGAGGGCTTCTCGGATATAGGCCCAAGCGTCGATAAGGATTTGGCCTTCCGCGCCGGACTGGGCTTTTACGGGAAAAACACCCTTATGATAAATCCTCGGCTGGGAAGCTATTTTTTTATCGGCTATGTTCTGACCGACGTTTTTCTTGAGCCGGATAAGCCCCTGAGCATGGACTGCGGTCTTTGCGGGAGGTGCGTTTGCGCCTGCCCCGGCAACGCTCTCGAAAACGGCTTCGACATAAGCCGCTGCGCTTCGGCCATAAACCAGAAAAAGGGCGTTCTTTCCGAGGAAGAAACGGAAATACTTAAAAGGGCGGGCTACGCCTTCGGGTGCGACATATGCCAGAAGGTCTGCCCTCACAATCAGGATCCTCCCCCGCCAATGGAGGAATTTACAAAAAACCGTATTTTTAACCTTACCGAGGATATGCTTGAAGGTCTTTCCAACAGGGAATTTAAGGAAAAATACGGCGGCTACGCCTTCGCTTGGAGAGGGAAAAACGTCCTGCTAAGAAATATTCGGCTGTTAGAGCAGGAAAAACGCGGCCTCTGTTAAGGCTCATTATCCTTTTCTTTTTCATAATAATAATAATTTTCTTTTTCATTTTCATTAAGGTTTAGCCTGTTTGGTTTTGCTCTTGGTTTTGCTCTCGGTTTTTCGGGCGGCCTCCCTTTTTTCCGTTTTCGACGCAGTTTTTATACCTCTGGGCCGCCTTGTCTATAAGCGGGACGGCAAGCTCCGCGATAAGCGCCGCTCCCCCCGTAAGCTCGGGCTTTTCCCCGTATATTCCGTAGCGGACGATAGCCCTGTAGGCCTTAAGCTGCTCCCGTTTTCCGAGATGCTCGATAGCGTCGCAGTAGGACTTGTAAAACACAAAAGATTCTCTCATTTTTTTATTTTCCTCCTTAAAAATTAAAAGTTTTGTTCGCGTTTTGTTCCCGTTTCATTTGCTATTGTAGCACCCGAAAAAGTAAATTGCAAGATATTTTTTTGTTTGCGCGTTTTTCCCCGCCTGTTAAAGGCTTTTCCGCATACTTTTCCACAGGGTTTTCCACATATTTTTCCACATATTTTTCCACAGGCCTCTCCGTAAGGCTTTCCACAGCCTTTTCCACAATATTTTCCACATATTTTTCCACAAACTTTTCCGCGGAGTTTTCCCTAACGGTTTTCCACAGGCGATTCGCGGCTCCTCGGAGAAAATATTTAAAAAAATCCAAAAAGCTCTTGCAAAAAAGGCGGAGCTAATGTATAATT
>CAZKBV010000056.1:0-10686 GCA_964551215.1 uncultured Oscillospiraceae bacterium
ACAGAAACAACGCCGCCAAATTCCGAAAAAGCTTCATCGGGCATTTTCTCCTTAATAAAAATAAAAGAATAATCTGTTTATTATCTATTATATATTATTTTCATACGGATGTCAATTGTGTTTTTACCAAAATCAAATCGTCCCCTATTTTATAAATATCGCTCCAAGGGATATGTATGTCCTCGGCGGCTCCGAAAAGCCCGAAAAATCGCCTTTGTCCCGGTATGATAACCGAACGTATTACCCCGCTTTCAAAGTCAATCTCCACATCGCTTACAAAGCCCAGCCTTTTGCCTTCGGTTATGCTTATAACTTCCTTTTGTCTGAAATCGGCGCTTCGGTTTGTCACAAATGCCTCCTTAAATTTTTACAAAAACTCTTTACAACCATATTTTTTTATGGTATACTAATATAGATTAGCTGTGCAGTATGCGGGGAAGGAGGGAAAATAAGGTGGCCAAAATAGAAAATCTTTGGGATATTGTGGAAGGGAACGCCCTTTCTTTCCCCGACAAAACCGCCTTTATAAATAAGGACGGCAGTTCCTTCGGTTTTTCTCAGCTTCGTATTCATTCTCTTTTTCTCGCCTCAGAGCTTATAACTCTCGGAATGTACGGGCGGGGAGCCTGTATCTTGGGCGAAGTGAATTATTCTTCGGTTGCCGCCTTTTTCGGCTGTGCCGCGGCGGGAGTTCCCGTTATTATCCCCGACATGGGAAGTTGCGGCGAGGAAATGGAAAAATTTCTCGTTTCCTACGATGTAGGCTGTGTGTTTTACAGCGCAAAGTATACCGAACGCTGTGAAGCTCTTGCCGAAAAAATGCCCGGAGTGCTTATGTTTCCGGAGGTTGAGAAGCTGCTCAATGAGGTGCCTTTGAATATAGGGGGCAGCTTTCCCGAAATCCCGCCGGAGTCGCCGGCGTGTATGTTCTTTACCTCAAAGGAAAAAAAGCCGGTTATTCTTTCACATAAAAATATATGCGCTTCCCTCAGCGGTGTTGCGGAGAATCTCGACATAAGCTCATACTCTTTTCTCACGCCGCCAATATGGAGCGGCGCCTTTAACTGTGTTATGGGGCTGCTGCTTCCTCTTTACTGCGGCTGCAGCCTTGTCAAGAGGGGTGAAAAGCGCAGTGTCGCCCGAGCGATATACGAATCCGGAGCCACCGCTCTTACTTGCACTCCCGACAGACTGCTGAGTCTTGAAAAATCCTTGAAAATAAAATACGAAAAAAAGCGCGGCAAGCTCAGCATTGCCGTATCCGACTTTTTTGGGAAGCTGTTAAGCCGTCTCGGGCCTGGAGCCGGTGAAAAAATCCACCGCAAAATCCACGCGCTTATGGGCGACAACCTTAAGCTGATAATCTGCGGCGGAGGCTTCCCCGACAGGAAAAATATGATGCGTTTCATAAGCTGGGGCTTTAAGGTGTATAATTGTTATTTCCTGACGGAGCTGGGTCCGGCGGCAATAAGCGATTCCGACCCTATGGCACTTAAGCTGCTACCGCCTTACAGAGCCGTTCCTCCCCTGACAGCCCAAGCGGGAAAGCCCTTTGAGCTGGTAATCGAAACCGAAAATCCCCCTCTTGGCTATTACGGTCTGGACACGGACTTTTCCCAAGGCTTTAAGACCGGAGATATGTGCCTTATAGGGGACGACGAAACAGTAACCATTTTGGGGAAGCGCCATTCCATGCTTGTTTGCGGCAGGGGGGATCCCGTTTTTCCGGAGGATATTTCCGCCGCCCTGTGCCGAAGCCGATACATTTCCAAATGCGCCGTTTCGGGCCGCTTCGATACCCGTACCGCCGACATTTTCGTTACGGCTGTTATTTATCCGGACTACAAGGAAATTTCTTCCGTTTTGGGAGCCAGATACTCTGAAAACCGGCTTAGGCTCTTTATTTCCCGGGAAATAAATCGTTTTTCGGACGAGCTGCCCCACAAGATAAACGAATTTAAACTTTCCGAAAGGAAGTCTCAGAATACAAATGAACGAAAATAATTACAGATTCACGGTTTTTTTAAGGCCGCTGATGTTTATGATACCCCTCCTGCTGGGGATGCCGTTTCTGACATACTGTTTGTGCGCCTTTAACTGCGTTATGGCTTTCATCGGAGCCGGACCGACAATGGGTCTTATTATGGGTCTGGACACGGCGGCCGTTTCGGTTTTGGTGTGCTTAATGTCGGGGCTTGGCTCCAATTACGCCCTGTTCTTTACCCTTCAGATAATTCTCGCCGCGGCGGTATGCGCCTTTTTCACTATAAAAAGAAGACCCTTCCACGAGGGCTTTTTAGCCTGCTCTTTGGCCTACGGTATTCCGTATATTCTGAATCTGCGCTCCGAGGCCAACGCCGCCGGTCTGAGCATTGCCGACAATTTTGCCAATATGTTCTCCTCTGTCACAGACATGATGTCCTCCGGAGCGGATTTGAGCTCTCAGGCAGCGAACGCCGAATTTTATGAAAAATTTATAAGCTCCGTAATAAAGGTCATGACGTCCTGCCTGCCGGGAATGTTGGCGGTGTCCTTCGCTTTGGGAGGCTACGCCCTTATGTGGATGGTATCCGCGGGCCTGAGAAAAACGCCCTTAAATAACGGCCATCGTTTTTCCCAACTGAGAATGAGCCGTTCTCTTATGATATTCGGCGTATTGTGCGCCGTAATGCTCTTTGTGCCAAAGGAGGCCGTATCCGTAATCGGTCTTAACGGACTTATCGTATTTGTTTCGGCGGCCTTCGTCTGCGGAATGAGCGTAATCGAATTTCTTTTGCGAAAGAAGGTAAAAAACCGCTTCGCAAGAGCGTGCGTCCATTTCGGAGTGCTGGCTCTGAGCCTTATATCCGGTCTGTTTGCCTTTGTAATATTGTTCTATTCCCTTCTGGGAATTATTGACGGATTTATCTGTGTCAGAAAGAGAGTGAGCGCAGATGAAGAGCAATAAATTTTTAAAATCTATGTTACACAGCACCGCCTTCATTTACATTATTATAGTGTTTATATGCGCCGTGTTTATCTTCCGAGAGAGCCGCTTCGCGGCGGCTGTGCTTTTCATCAGCTCCGTCTTTATGTTTTTGCATCTCTTTTTCGAGCGGCACAGCCGAATGAAGAAAATGCAGCTCTATTTTAACCGTCTCGCGGGCGAAGCTCTGGAGCATAACAACCGTCTTATGTTCAATATTCCCGACCCAATCGCCGGCGTAAGGGTGGACGGAACATTCGCGTGGTACAACGCCCCCTTCAGCGACGCCTTTTTACAGAATAAGTTCGGCCAGAGGCTGTGCGATATTTTTCCTTCCGTTCATGTAAAGGATATTATCGCGGACAAAGGCTCCCACACAATAAACGTCAGCTTCAATTCCATGGATTATTCCATACTCCCCACCATAGTTAACGAAACCGATCCGGAAAAGGCCGCCATAATACTGTATTTTGAAAACCTTTCCGATGAAAACCGGCTCAAAGCCGCCCTTCGGGACAGCCGTCCCGTGGTTATGAGCATAACCATCGACAACTACGACGAAACCATAGCCGACGCCGGAGAAAACGAACAGCTGGAGCTTACGGCCTCGGTAGACAGGCTCATAATCAACTGGGTAAACTCCCTCGGAGGGCTGACCAGAAAGCTGGAAAAGGACAGATATCTTGCCGTATTTTCCCACGGGGCTTACGAAAAAATCGAAGACGAAAAATTTCCCGTGCTTAGCGAAATCAGAAGCATAGCCGTCATGACCGGCCCCTCCCCTACCTTAAGCATAGGCGTGGGAATGGGCGCGGACACCATAGCGGAGTGCGATAATTTCGCAAGGGCGGCATTGGATATGGCTTTGGGGCGAGGCGGCGATCAGGCTGCCGTGTGCGACGCGGGCAAGTTCAGCTACTTCGGCGGCGGCACAAAGGAAATTGAAAAGCGCACCAGAGTAAAGGCAAGAGTTATGGCTCAGTCCCTGAAGGAGCATATTCTTGCGGCGGAAAACGTTGTCATTATGGGCCACAAGGACGCCGACATAGACGCCGTGGGAGCGGCAATCGGTCTTTCCTGCGCCGCGGCTCATTTGGGACGGGACGCGAAGATACTGCTTGGCTCCGGCGATTCGGCTGTTACCAATATTGTTGACATAATAACAAGGAACCACTATCATGACGGTCTTTTTGCCGGACGGAGCCAGATAAGGGATTATTTCGGGCAGGGTACGCTGCTTATAATTTGCGATACCCACAGGCCGGAGCTTACGGAAATGCCGGAGCTGCTGGAGCTTACGGAGCATAAGGCGCTGATAGACCATCACCGCCGGAGCGAATGTTTTATCGAGGGGTGCGAGCTTGTTTATCACGAGCCGGGGGCTTCCTCGACGTGCGAAATGGTAACGGAAATTCTTATGTATACCGACGGCGGCCTCAGTCTCAGCACCATAGACGCCACGGCTCTTTACTCGGGAATTATTCTGGACACAAAGAATTTTGTATTCAAAACGGGAGCCCGTACCTTTGAAGCGGCGGCATACCTGAGAAACGCCGGAGTGGACACCATCAAGGTAAAGCAGTTCTTCCGAGAGGATTCCGAAAGCTACAGGCAGATAGGGGAAATTGTTTCCTCGGCGGAAATTAACGAAAAGGGCATAGCCGTCGCCAAGGCTTACGGCGACGCTCACATATCCGTAACGGCCCGTGCCGCCGACGAGCTTTTGAATATTGACGGAGTGAACGCCTCCTTTGTAATTTCAGCCGAACAGGACGGCGCCAAAATAAACGCCCGAAGCTTGGGCGAGGTAAACGTGCAGCTTATAATGGAGGCTCTCGGCGGCGGCGGTCACGCCCTTGCGGCGGCGGCCCAGCTTCACAGGCTCTCCGTTGACGAGGCCTGCGAACGGCTTAACGAAGCCGTCTCGGAATATTTCAGCAAATAACCGAAAGGAATGACAGAAAATGAAAGTAGTGCTTTTAGCAGATGTAAAGGGTCACGGCAAAAAAGGCGACCTTGTGGAAGCCAGCGACGGCTATGCCCGCAACTACCTTTTTCCCAGAAAGCTCGCAACCGCAGCCACAAAAGGTGTTCTTAACGAGCTTAAGGGGAAAAGCGACGCCGCGCAGTACCGCGTTGAGCAGGAAAAGAAGGCCGCAGCGGAAGCAAAGGCCGTCCTTGAAGGCGGCAGCGTAACCATCAAGGCCAAGGCCGGCGAGGGAGGCAAGCTTTTTGGCAAGGTCACAAGTCAGGATGTGGCGGAGGCTTTAAAAATGCAGCTTCACTTGGTAATAGATAAGAAGAAAATTGTGCTTCCCGATGGAATAAAGACCACCGGAGCAAGGGTCGTAACCGTTAAGCTTTATCCGGAGATATCCGCCGGGGTAACGGTGAATGTAGTAAGCGAGTAATACGCAAAATCACGGAGGTGAACGGCGGTGGACACGCCCATAGGCATAAGTATGCCATATAATCTTGAAGCGGAGCAGGCTGTTCTTGCCAGCGCCATAATGAACGAAAACTCCCTCAGCGCCGTTATGGAGGCTCTTACGGAGGAGGATTTCTACGTTACCGCCCACAAAACCCTGTACAACGCAATTTCCGAGCTTTTTTCCTCAGGCAGTCCCGTTGACCTTGTAACGGTTTCGGGAAAGCTGGGGGATAAGCTGGAAAGCATCGGCGGCATAAACTACCTTACCAAAATTATGGAAGGGGTTTATACAACCGAAAATCTCAGCCATTATATAGCCATAATACTCAATAAAACCACCCTGCGCCGTCTTATCGAGGCCGGAAGCTCAATAATAGACATGAGTACCAAGGACGAAGACGATACGGAAATAATTCTCGACAAAAGCGAGCAGCTTATATTCAACATCGGCGAAAATCGTAATTCCAAGGGTTTTATCCACATAGGCGAGGTTGTAAAAAGCTCTATGGCTCTTTTGGAGCAGCTGAAAAAACGCAACGGTAAAATAACGGGTATTCCCACCGGCTTTGGGGGCCTTGACAATTACACCGCCGGTCTTCAGAAAAGCGACCTTATTATTATCGCCGCCCGCCCCGGCATGGGTAAAACCAGTCTTGCCCTAAACTTGGCCGAAACGGCCTCTATAAGGAACAAGGCTGTAACGGCTATATTTTCTTTGGAAATGAGCAAGGAACAGCTTGTAAACCGCGTGCTTTCAAGCGAAGCCCTTATTGAGCTTGGGAAATTGCGCATAGGCGATATCGGCCAGAGCGATATGACAAAGCTGGCTCACGCTCTGAAGGATGTCGTCACCGCGCCCATATATATTGACGATACCCCGGGCATTACCGTTTCGGAAATCCGCGCGCGCTGTCGGCGGCTTAAAATGGAAAAGGGGCTGGATTTGGTGGTGATAGATTATCTTCAGCTTATGCAAAGCGGACGGCGCGAAAGCAACCGTTCCATTGAGATAGGCGAAATCTCCCGCTCTCTTAAAATAATGGCAAAGGAGCTTAACGTTCCCGTTATAACTCTTTCCCAGCTCAACCGTGCCTCGGAAAGCGAAAAGCGCCGCCCGAAAATAAGCGATCTTCGTGAAAGCGGCGCCATTGAGCAGGACGCGGATTTGATACTGCTGTTATATAATCCCAGCGGCGACGAGGAAAATTCCGAGCCGTCAAACATAGTTGAATGTATTGTGGCGAAAAACAGAGCCGGCTCCACAGGTACGGTAAAAATGGCTTGGAGAGGCGAATTTACCAAGTTCACCGATTTGGATATGCGGGCTCAGGAATAAACACCTTTTGAAAGGAGGCGGACCTTGTGGGTTCTCTTTACGATAAGGTCAAAGCAACCGTACTGAATCACGAGCTTCTTAATAGCGGCGATACGGTAATATGCGCCGTCAGCGGCGGCGCGGACTCCATGTGTCTGCTTACGATAATGAAGGAGCTTGCCCGTGAAATGAAGCTGAATGTGGCGGCGGCAAACCTTAATCACTCCCTTAGGGGCAACGAAGGGGACGGAGATTCCCAGTATGTGGAAACCGTATGTGAAATAAAGGGCGTACCGTTTTACGGCCGAAAGCTGGACATAGGGGCAATAGCCTCGGAAAAGGGAATTTCCGTCGAGGAGGCCGGTCGGGAGGAACGCTATAAATTTTTCGACGAAATATCCGTTTCTTTGGGCGGCGCGAAAATAGCTACGGGCCACAACATAAGCGACAATGCCGAAACTGTGCTTTTTCGTCTTGGCAGGGGCAGCTCCGCCAAGGGGCTTTGCGGCATAAGATACAAACGAGGGAATATAATCCGCCCTCTTTTGGACGTAAGCCGCGAGGAAATTACCGAATATCTCATAGAAAACGGCGTAATGTGGCGGGAGGACAGTACCAACGCTCAGCTTCACTACACCCGAAATAAAATACGTCATTTGCTTATCCCCCGCTTTCAGGAAATACAGCCCGACGCGGTGGAAAAAATAGTGAGCTGCGCCCAAAGTCTCAGCGAAGATGAGGAATACCTTTCGTCTTTGGCGGAAAAGCTTCTTTCCTCCGCCAAGGTTGAGGAGGACGAATACTCCACCTCGGCTTTGCTGGCGGCTCCGCTTCCCATTGCGAAACGGGCGGCGGCAAAGCTGCTGGAGGATTGGGGAGCCAAGGATATAGACCGCGACAAAATAAATTCACTGCTGGAATTTTGCGCCAAGCCGTCAGGGAAACGGATGGACATAAATTCCGATACCTACGTTCTGCGAAGCTTCTATACCATAATAAAGCAGGGGCGGGAAAACGAGCGCAGCTTTTCCTACTCAATCACGCCGGGGCGAAGCGTATCCCACGAAAACTGGACAGTTTCCATTGAGCTTACCCCGTCTCCGCCCAAGGAGAATCCCTCCACGGCAGTGTTCGACGCGGCCCTGCTTTTCGGGACATTTACAATACGCTCCCGAAGGGACGGAGATAAAATAAAGCTCAGCGGCGGCGGGAGCAAAAAGCTTAAGGAGCTTTTCATAGATATGAAAATCCCGCAAAATCGCCGAAGCCGTATCCCGATAGTGCTTAAAGGGGACGAGGTGGTTTTTGTGCCGCCATTAAGAAAAACTCCCCGATACCGCCCAACGGAGAATACGGCAATGTTTCTTGTCATAAAATACACCGAGACAAAATAAACGAAGGAGGAAATAAAAATGGGTAAAACAAATGTCAGCGATGTGGTCAGCCGAGTTCTGATATCCGAAGAGGAAATCAAGGCCAGAGTTAAGGAGGTAGGCCGTAAAATAAGCGAAGACTACGACGGTCGGGAGCCTCTTATTGTGGCGGTACTCAGCGGCAGCTTCATTTTTGCGTCGGATCTTATAAGGGCCATAACAATTCCGGTGGGAATCAGCTTTATTTATGCTTCCAGCTACGGCGATTCGGCGGAATCCTCCGGCAAGGTGGACATTAGAACCGGCAAGGGCGGCCTTGACGTAAAGGACAGGGATATTATAGTTGTGGAAGACATTGTCGATACGGGGCGCACTCTCACCGCCGTAAAGGCATTTCTGAAGGAAGGCGGTGCAAAAAGCGTTGAAATATGCACCTTCCTCGATAAGCCCTCAAGGCGCGTTGTCCCGCTGGACGTGAAATATATGTGCTTCGACATTCCGAACGAGTTTGTCGTGGGCTACGGCCTCGATTACGCGTATAAATACCGCCAGCTGCCCTATGTGGGAGTACTTAAGCGCGAAGTTTATGAAAAGTAAGGAGTCATCATTTTGAACAAGACCTTTAAAAGCCTAAGCATTTACCTCTTGATTCTTATAATTATCACAGCGATTACCGTCTATACCTTCAGAGAACCGGAACAGCCCAAGATGTCGTTTTCCGATTTGGTAGTGGCCATCAACGAAGGTAAGGTCAGCGCAATCGAAATAAACGATTCCACGTGCGTGGCAACCATAAGCGGCGTGAAAATCGAAGTGGAAGCCAAACGCGATATGCTCTACTACGCCTGCGGCGACGCAATTACCGAGCAAATTAACGCCGGAACTCTTGAAGTTACGAATCCCAAGCCCGAAACCATAAGCTGGTGGGTATCCTTGATACCTTACCTAATAATGACGCTTATATTCATAATTTTTATCGTCGTTTATATGCGCCAACAGACCGGCGGCAAGGGCGGCATAGGCGGCTTTGGCAAAAGCCGCGCCAAGGTTGACAGCGCAAACACTCCCAAGGTCACCTTTGACGATGTGGCAGGAGCCGATGAAGAAAAGCAGGAGCTTGAAGAAATCGTTGAATTTTTGAAAAATCCCCGTAAGTTCATTGATTTAGGCGCGAGAATCCCCAAGGGAGTTCTGCTTGTGGGCCCTCCGGGAACGGGCAAAACCCTTCTTGCGAAGGCCATTGCCGGTGAGGCAAAGGTGCCGTTTTTCTCCATTTCCGGCTCGGACTTCGTTGAAATGTTCGTGGGCGTAGGCGCAAGCCGTGTGCGCGATTTGTTTGAGCAGGCGAGAAAATCCCTCCCCGCAATAATTTTCATTGACGAAATTGACGCCGTGGGCCGCCAGAGAGGTACCGGTCTCGGCGGCGGACACGACGAACGCGAACAAACCTTAAATCAGCTCCTTGTGGAAATGGACGGCTTCGGTACAAACGAAGGCATAATCATAATCGCGGCCACCAACCGTCCGGATATTTTGGATCCGGCTTTGCTGCGTCCGGGGCGCTTTGACCGTCAGGTAGTGGTAAACTATCCCGACCAGAAGGGTCGCGAGGCCATACTGAAGGTACACTCCAAAAACAAGCCCATTGACGAGGAAAGCGTATCCCTTGAAAAGGTGGCGAAAACCACCTACGGCTTTACCGGAGCCGATTTGGAAAACCTCCTTAACGAAGCGGCTATTTTGGCGGCAAGAGCCGGTAAAGCAAAAATCACTATGGCTGAAATGGATGAGGCCATGCTTAAAACCGTAATAGGTCCCGAAAAGAAATCCGCGAAGCATACGGAAAAGGACAAAAAACAAACCGCCTATCACGAGGCCGGGCATGCTGTAACCGCTCGTCTGCTTCCCACTCAGGACCCTGTGCATCAGGTTTCAATTATTCCCAGAGGACGAGCCGGAGGCTTTACCCTTAATCTTCCCGACCAAGATAAACCATATATCAACCAGCAAACCTTTCTTGACGATATTACCGTTTCTCTTGCGGGACGCGCAGCGGAAAAAATTGTTTTCGGTGAAATAAACACCGGCGCTTCCAGCGACCTTGCCAACGCCACAAAGCACGCCCGCGAAATGGTTATGCAGTACGGTATGAGCGAAAAGCTGGGCTATGTAAGCTTCGACAGCGGCAACCATAACGTATTTTTGGGGCGCGACTTCAGCGAAGGCAGGAACTACAGCGAAGCTGTCGCGGCGGAAATAGACGCCGAAATAAAACGCATAATAGATGAAAGCTACGCCCGGTGCGAAAAGCTTCTTCGGGACAATATGCCCCGTTTGGACAGCGTGGCTCAGGCTCTCATCGAACACGAAAAACTGGACGGCGACGAATTTGAAGCCGCTTTTACCGCTCCGGACAAAGTCCCCGCTCTCTCCCCCATACCCGCCGAAAGCTCCGCGGCAATAGGAACGGAAAATAACAGTACGAACGAATAAACCGAAAGGGTATATAAAAACGGTATACAAAACGGAAGTCCCGCCAAATGGGGACTTCCGTTTGCTTTTTCCGGCCAAGCTTGCCGGAGACATACATTTTAAATCATTC
>CAZKBV010000057.1:0-10661 GCA_964551215.1 uncultured Oscillospiraceae bacterium
ATAAAAGAACAAATAAAAGAGGAAATTAAACCGAAAGAAAAAACGGAAAACAAAAAAACCTCCGCCGATGAAAAGTCCGCCGAAAGCGGCGAAAAACCTTCCGGCGCGGGGGAAGAGGAAAAGCCTTCGGGGAGAATCGAACAGCTAAGCGGCTATCTTAAAAAGGCCAAGGAGTTTTTAGGGCCTTTAAGAAAAGCGCTGCGTATGCTTATAAAGGCCGAAAAGTTGGAAGCGACCGTCGCCATCGGCGCGGAGGAGGCCGACAAAACGGCAATATACGCCGGAATGTTGTGGGGGGTAGGGTATTCGCTTATTGCCCTTATCAACGAGGTTATCAAGGTTGAAAATCACAGCTGCAATGTTATTCCGCGCTACGACAAACCGATTATTGAAGCCGAAGCCTTTTGCATATTTCGCTCGAATTTGGCAAACATTATAGGTGCGGCGGCTATTATCGGAATCGCGTATCTAAAATACAAGCTAAGCTTAAAGCCATCGCCGCTAAGACGGCGGGCTTCATTTTAAAACATAAAAAGAACAGGAGGACAAAGACATGAGTGAGCATCCCTTAAACGATTTGATAGGCACGGCGCTTACCAACATTAAAACAATGGTGGACGTAAACACAATCATCGGCAATCCCGTCGAGACAGCCAACGGAACGGTTATAGTTCCGGTTTCAAGGGTGGGCTTCGGCTTCGCGGCCGGAGGTTCGGACATTCCCCAAAAGACCGAAACTCAGAAAAGCAGCTTCGGCGGCGGAAGCGGAGCCGGAGTATCAATTTCCCCCGTGGGCTTTCTTGTGGTGAACGGCGACAGCGTCAAGCTGCTTCCCGTAAGCAACTCCAACACTACTGTGGATAAGCTTATCGACAGTGTGCCGGAAATGTTCGACAAGGTTAGCGGCATAATTAACAAAAATAAAAACGATAATCGGTAAAATTCCCTAAAAAAGCTCCGAAGCGTGGATTGTCCGCCGCTTCGGAGCTTTTTTAATCCATATTAAAATACGTTGTTAAACACGTCAAGAAATTCGTATCTGCATTCGTCCCCTTGGAAGGTAAGCCTAAGGTAGGAGGAATTTTCAATTGCGGAGCCGACGGACGTGAAGCTTCCGGCGTCGGAAAGGGTTATAAATCTCACGTTCCCTCTCGCGTGGGCGTCGTTGCGGTTGCCGGGCTGAACTACGAGGACGTTTTTTTCCTTGGCAATAAATTCAAGGTAGTCGTAAAACACCTGAGTTTCATTGTCGTTTGCGCCGGCGGGAGTGGTTTTTGTGAGAAATACAACGGATTTCGCCTCTGTGGAAGCGACGCGGTTGGCAAGGTCTATCCAGTTGCTTGCGCTCAAAACTCCGCTTGAAGGTATGGAAACAACCAAGGCGAAGCCCTTGTCGGTGATGTTAAAATTATTGGCAAAAAAAGGCGTTCTCATTCCTTCCGGCAGACGGGCTTTGTCATATTCCCCGAGAAAAGCGTAGGTATCCATCACAGACAGTTTTTGCAGTCCCTCGATATAATGAAAATTGTCGAAAAATGTGTACGGCTCGCGGCCAAAGGCGAAAATGCCGAAGCTGTTTCCTCCGTTAAGTCGGCCTTCCATTTCGTCGGTATATACGTTGGCTTCCACAAAGGGAGGGGATTCTTGGGGTTCTCCAACCTTAATAAGGGAATAGGCCTTGGCCCCCGAATGAGTAAGAGTAAGCACCGCCCAGCCTGTATTAAGCCCCGTAAGCGTCCCGTTTTCCAAAGAGGCCACAGCCGTGTCGCTCACCGAAGGGGATAGAAGGGAAACATTTTGAACAAAGGCGTATATCCCGTCCGCGCCGTAAACCTCCGGCATAAGGGATATGCTTTGACCTACGCCCAAGTTTATATTCTGGGGCAGGCTTATGCCGTGAACAAGGCTTATAACGTCCACATAGGCAGTGTCCGTAACCTCGCCCATGTACGAAGCCGTAATTTCCGCCCTTCCTCCGGAGGAGGGAATGAAAGAGCTTTCGTAAAAGCCGCCGCTTACGCCGCTGACATTAAAAACAGGCTCCTCGCCGTAGTTCCATACGGGATTTTCGTTTTCATCGCAAACGCGCCAGCTCAGGCCTACGCTGTCTCCCGCGAGAACCGTATCTCTGTCGGTCTTTAGCTTTACCGCGACGGCTTCTCCGCTTGGAGAACCGGAAACTATGGAAACGGCGTTTATAACCTTTCGGTTCTCCGTGGGGCTGTTTACAACGTGGAGGTCGCTGTCCCAAAAGGTTTTAGCCATCATCCTTGTGGAGCCGCCTCCGTCTAAGTTTAGAGCGTTTGAACAGCCTAACTCCAAAGCTATATCCGCCAGCTCGGAAAGGGTGGCTCCGCGAGAGTAGGTCTGCCGTCCGTCCACGGTTATTATGTAAACAACCGTACCGTCGGCGTTAGTGCCTACGCAGGTACGGGGATTTCTGCCGGGAACACTGTGGGTTACGGGAGTTTTCTCGCCATCCTTAAGAAGCATCGTCCCCCCGCCGAAGGCCGCGCTGACATTTTCAATGTCGGGAGTGACGGAAATGTTCAATGTCAAGGCGTCGCCAACTTGAGTATTAAGCCCGAAAAACATATTTACTCCCTCGCTTACATCGAGTACATAGCCGTTTTCGGGAATTTTGACCGAGGGCAGGCCGCGGCGGATGTCGGTTATTACGTCGTTCTCCACAACGACCTCCACCACCTCGCCTCCCGGGGCGGGAGAATTGCCGTTGTTCCAGCGGGAGGTGTACATAAGCACATCCCCGTAATAGTCCGTGTGCTTGTTTAAATGGCGCACAGCCGTCGAAGCTCCGTTGGGAGCGGTTACCGTTACAGACATGGACATATAGCTTAAAGCAAGGCGGCTGCCGTCATAAAAAGCGGCGGCCATGCTTTCGTCTATCTGAGACTGCAACAGTTCCCCGTCCTTTATTTCAATCCCCAGAGAAAAGCCCTGAGACGAGGAAGGGAGAGTGGCGTCGAAGAAGTCGGCGTTGGCGGCGGCGACAACGCCCTCTTGGGTTTTGGTAAAGGCGTCTACGGTCATAAGAGAATCCGCGTCGCTTTTAAGCAAATCCAGCTTTATGTTGGGGTCGGTGAGATCCGCGCTGACACAGCTTATATTGAGCCATCCGTCGCCCAAAAACCTGCGTATTTGTCTCAGGCTTGCTCCCTTTGTTATAATCGAGGTTTCGTCATAGTCGTAAATTTGCCCGAAGGCCGCGGAGGGGAGAAGAAGGATAAAACTGAGCAGCGCTGTAATAAATTTCTTCACGGGTATCAATCCTTTCCTGTCTATTTTACACCATACCGGAAAAAAAGACAACAGTTAAATTTTGAAATTTTTTTTAATAAAACACGCAAAAAACGGAGCCGATACAAACAGCTCCGTTTTAAAGCCAAAATCACGTTATCTTATTTTTATCTTATTTTGCTGTCTTAGGCTTTCTGCCGGGTTTTTTGGCGGGCTTTTTTTCAGGTTCTTTTTCAGCCTTCTCGGCCTTAACCGCCTTTTCGGCTTCCTTAGCGGCCTTATCGGCCTCGATTTCAGCCTTTGTTCTTCTCTTCTTGGGGGCGGGAACGCTTTCCACGAGAGCCTTGAATTCAAGCGCTCTGCCCACATTGCCGTCAATGGCAAGCTTGCCGTCGGCATAAGCCGTTTCGGGCTTCAAGCTTCCCTTCGCAAGGGCAATAAGAGTATCGGCGTCGGCAATGAACTTAGCGTCGTTGTCAACATAATCGTAAGGCTCAACGTAAACCGCGCCATCCTTTACCTCTACGTAAAATTTACCTTCACCCTCGCCGGTAATATCAAACTCAACCGCAAGATTTCCATTTACCGCGTCAGCCTTAGCCTTGGCAAGAGCGGTTTTAACCTTTTTGAAGATCTCCTCGTATGTCATATTTTATTCTCCTTTGCACTATTTTATAAAAATTATACAATACAATATAAGTTAACGTCAAGCGCAAAACTGCACAAATTTTACAGGTTAAATTAGAGATATATACTAATTATTACCATTTAATAAGGCGATAAAAGCACTGCTGCCTTTTATTTCGCCGCTTGACCGCGGGAGGCGGCTCCGTAAACGGTACCCTGCGCGCCGTCAATGGTGATTACCGTACCGGATTTTAAAAGCTTTGTGGCGTTTTTCGCCCCCACAAGCACGGGAATATCCAACGCCAACCCCACTATGGCCGCGTGACAGGCGGCTCCGTCTTCCTCGCAGATTATTCCCCCGCTTCTCTTTATTACGGAAAGCATGGAATTTGTGGTTTTGGGAACGCAAAGTATCATACCGTCTCTGAAACCGGCCATGTTTTCCTCGGGATTTTCCGTAACGAACAGCTCGCCTCCGGCGTCCAGCTTGTTTATGCTGTTGCCTTGAACAAGAATGTTCCCCACAAGATGCACCTTAAGAATGTTGGTGGTTCCGCTGATGCCAACGGGCGCGCCGCCGGTTATTACAACAACGTCCCCGTCATCCACAAGGGAGGTGGATTTGGCGACCTCAACCGCGTAGTCGAAAAGCTCGTCGGTAGAGGAGCAGCGTCGGCTCCGCACGGGGATAACTCCCCAAGAAAGGGCAAGCTGGCGATAATTTCTTTCGTTCATGGTGGGAGCGATTATTGGGCAGTCAGGCCGGAATTTGCTTATCATCCTCGCGGTGTAGCCCGACTGGGTTACGGTTATTATTGCCGCCGCTCCCAAATCCAAAGCCGTGGTGCAGGTAGCGTGGCTGATGGCGTTGGTTATGGATATTTCGCTGGTAAGAGTGTTTTCGTAAAACAGCTTTTTATAGTCGATTGATTCTTCGGTGGTTTCGGCGATTTTGGCCATAGTCGCCACGGACTCCACCGGATGGCGTCCGGCGGCGGTTTCCCCGGAAAGCATGATTGCGCTGGTGCCGTCATGTATGGCGTTGGCAATATCCGTTACCTCGGCCCGCGTGGGGCGGGGATTGGTTATCATGCTTTCAAGCATCTGAGTGGCGGTTATGGCGATTTTACCGGCGGCGTAGCATTTCTTTATAAGCATTTTCTGTATTTTCGGCAGCTCCTCCAAAGCGATTTCCACGCCCATATCGCCTCTGGCCACCATAATGCCGTCGGATATGGTTAGGATTTCGTCGATGTTGTTTACGCCCTCGCGGTTTTCGATTTTCGCGATAATTTTTACGTCGGCCGCGCCCGCTTCCTCAAGAACCTTTTTAATTTCCAAAACATCGTAGGCACTGCGCACAAAGGAACCGGCCACAAAGTCCACGTCCTGCTGAGCACCGAAAATAATATCCCGCCGATCAAATTCGTTCATGTAGGGCATTTCTATGTGAGTGTCGGGAAGATTTATACTTTTGCGGTTGCGCAAAAGCCCTCCGTTTATTACGCGGCACACTATATCCGTTTCGGTAAAGCTCTTGGCTTCAAGCTCGATAAGCCCGTCGTCTATGAGGATGCGGCTACCTTCCTTAAGCTCCGAGGGAAGTTCGGGATACGTTATGCTGACTCTTTCGCTGTCCCCGTCAACATCATTGGTTGTCAGAGTAAAGCTGTCGCCGGTTTTTATTTCGGCGCATCCGTCCTTAAAGGTTTTAACGCGTATTTCCGGCCCGCGAGTATCCAGCATAAGAGCTATGGGAAGGCCAAGCTCTTGGCGGAGTTCCTTTACGGCGTTCATCCGTGTAAGGTGATCCTGATGATCACCGTGGGAAAAGTTCAGCCTTGCCACATTCATACCGCTTTGCATCATGCTTTTAAGCACGGCTCTGTCGTCCGTGGCCGGCCCCAAAGTACAGATTATTTTTGTCCTTCTCAATTCGCTCAGTCCTTTCCGATTATATTTATATTTCATCTTTCTATATATTATATCCCTTTATTTTCTCACATAATCGCTGTAAACATAGCCCACCTTGCCGTTATATTCGACCTTATAATACCCGTTCTCCATTTCGCCGAGGTATGTCACCTGCGCGTCCTTGGGAACAACATCCATAATTTCGCCGCCGGGCTCCTTGCGGAAGTTTACGCCGGAAATCACCGTCAGGGTGTCGTCGGCGCTTATGGCTTCAACGGGAGCTTTGCCCTCGGATTTGCTTTCGGATTTATTTTCGGATTTATTTTCGTCGTCGCTGTCTTTATTTTTGTCGCTTTCCTCGTCGTCACCCTCGTCCTCATCGGCGTCCTTTTCCTTTGAGCTTTCCGAAGAATCGTCACTGTCGGTATCATTGGAGGCGTTCTTCGGGGAAAGGGCGGAGGCCTTTATATAGCCCGTGTAGCCGTCGTAATACACCTCGATAAAGCCGTTTTCCGCAAAGGACAGCACTTCCACCTCTTCCTTTCCGTCTACGCGGCACAGCTCCTCCGAGTCGGAATCCGGCTCGCTGTACATGGCGACGTCGCTGTCCCGATTACGGTTCACGGTATAAAATATAGCGTCGCTGCTATTGTGAAGCTCGCCGGTAATGGTTCGGCTTAAAGCGTAAAGCCTGTCCTGCTGGGAGGAGGTAAGATCAAGCTTGCTTATTTCCTCGTACATGGTTTTGGCGCGGGCGAAATCCCCCGCCTCCACAACTCCCGAAAGAGCCTTTATCCTTTCGTCGGCATACTTCCCGTCGGAAAGAGAGCTGTAAAGCTTGTCTATATCCTTGCTTATGGAATAAGAGCTGTAATCGCTCTTGCAGCTATCAAGTATGTCAAGACCTCCGGCATAGTCTTCGTCCTTAAGACAGCGGCTCGCGTCGGTATAGGCCACGAGAATTTCATATATGCGTTCGTCCTCGGCGTCGGCTTCACCGTGTTCTATGGCAAAATTATACAGCCGCTTTGCGCGGTCGTAGTCTCCGGAGTCCATAGCTTTAAGCCCCAGCTTCGCGTCGTCGCTTTTGCTGTCGCAGCCGCAAACGGCAAACACGGCGCAAAAAGCCGCCATAAGGGCAATAATCAGCGTTACGGTTTTTTTCATGATTTTACACCTCCATTAAAATTCTACCATGTATTTTGTATTTTGTCAAATAAAATTGAAAATTTCACAAAATTAAAATATTTACTTAATATTTTTGTCAGAATTAAGGACAGAAAGCATTTTATTCAGCTCCGCCGCGAAATAACGGGGGCTTCCCTCCCGAGGAATATGTATAAATCCGCAGGGAACGCCGCTTTTATAAAGGTACCGCGCCGTTTTGTAAAAAAGAGCGTTGCACACATACGTTCCGGCGGTGTTGCTTATGCGGCAGTCCGCCGCTTTGAGCATTTCCTTTATGGGAAGCGTGGAAAAATACGCCGCGTCGCCTCCCTCTATAAGGGGAGAATCCGTAAGCACAACTCCGTCGTTGTCGGCCATAGAGCAGTCCGCCACGTTTATTGCCACTCGCTCAAGAGTGATTTTGTCCCTCGGAGCCTGCCCCAGCATTACAACCGCCGAAGCGGGAAGCCTCTCTAATTGCGCCTTAAGCATAGAAAAGCTTCTCTCGTAGGATGTTGGGAGGAGCAGCTTTTTAATTCTCTTGTCCGCAAGCAGCTTCATCGTGTTTTCGGAGCTGTTTTCGCCAAATCCCCCGAAGGAATCAAATGCCGTAACTAAGATATCCATATTGTTTCAACCAGCCTTTCGCGCTTTGAAGCGGCACAGCAAACCAAATTTCCCCAAAAAAAGCGAATCAGGTTTACGTCCCCAACGCGGCCCTCCGCCGCGGAAAATTTTTCCAATCCGCTGAAAATTCCCATTTCCGTAAATTTGACGTAGGCTTCCTTGGCGGTGTAAATTTCAAAGAATTTTTCCTCAAAGCCTTCTTCCGCCAGGATTTCAAGCTCCTTGGGGTGAAAAAAACGTTTTGCCACGGGGATATATTTTTCACAGCTCCGCTTAAGCTCCATATCGCAGCCTATTTCCCCGCGGCTTACGGCGCACACCCCGAAGCCGCAGCTGTCCGAGTAGGAAAAGCACGGCCCGCCCTCAATGTACGGCTTTCCCGTAGGGCGGCGTTTTATCTCGGCCTCGCAGGGCTTTCCCGTATATTCCGTAACGGCGCGGCGGATAAGCTCCTCCCCGAAAATTTTATCCGAAAAGTACGCCTTAATCATTCCATTTCACCGAATTCATACATAGCCGCCGCCATCACCGCAAGCCCCGCCGTTTCCGTTCGGAGAATACGCCTGCCGAGAGTTACGGGAATTATTCCGGCGGACGCGGCCTTAGATATTTCTTTTTCCTCGAAGCCCCCTTCGGGGCCGATAAATACGGCGAGGGAGCGGATTTCTTTCCCATGTAGAGCGGCTTTCAGGCTGAGGGAGCGTTCCTCCTCGTAAGGGATAATCGCCCCGTCCGACTTTGCCGCTTCATCCACGGCGTCTTGGAAGCTGAGGGGAGAGGAAACCTCCGGAATTATTCCCCTTTTGGACTGCTTCGCGGCTTCATAGGCAATTTTGCGCAGACGCTCCGTTTTGTTTTCGCTGCCCCCCTTGGCGACAATGCGGCTCGTGACGGTAGGCACTATTCTCACCGCCCCGATTTCCACCGCCTTTTGGACGATTGTTTCCAGCTTTGGATTTTTGGGAATCCCCTGATAAAGGGTGATTTTAAGCTTCGGCTCCGTAGGGGCGGGGTACTGCCTGAGAATGTGCGCGTTTAGGGATTTTTCCCCCACAGATGTAATTTCGCAGTCGTAAAAAACCCCTTCTCCGGCGGAAAGAGTGATAAGGTCGCCCTTTTCCATGCGCAAAACCCGGGCTATGTGCTTGGCTTCGTCCCCTTCAATAACGGCGTTTTCGCCGAATATACATCTTTTTTCCACAAAAAAATTGGCCATAAATTCCCCTCCTTATTCCGCCTCGGAAGCTATGCAGTACCAGTCGTTTTCGTTTTCCCGCTCCAGAACCTTAAAGCCGTTTTCCTTTAACGCCGCCAGAACCTCCGGAAGGCGCGGCTCGATAATTCCGCAGCAGATAAATACGGCGTTATCCTTCATGTACCGCTTTACGTCGGCGCACAAGGGAATAATTACGTCCGCCACAATGTTTGCGACCACTATGTCAAAGCCCCCCATAGCGGCGATTTTGTTTTTCAATTCGCGGTCGAGGAGGATGTTCCCGTCCTCAACGGTATAAACGTCCTTGCCGATGCCGTTAAGGGCGGCGTTGGAATAGGCGATTTTTTTGCAGTTGGGGTCAATGTCTATGGCGTAGGCGCCGGCCGCGCCCAGCATAAGCGAAATAATCGAAAGAATCCCGCTGCCGCAGCCTAAGTCTAACACCTTCATTCCTTTTTTCACCCTTTTGTCAAGCTGACGGACGCAAAGGCGGGTGGTTTCGTGCTGACCGCTGCCGAATGTCATGCCGGGGTCTATGTTGAACACGATTTTCCCTTCCGTATTTTCCAAAGTCTCCCATTGGGGCTTTATAATAAGCCTGTCGCCCACGCTTATGGGGTGGAAATACTGCTTCCAGTTTTCTTCCCAGTCCTCCTCGCGGAGGCTGTCGGCAGAGATTTCAAGGCGGCCATAGCTGCCGCCGCTTTGGGCTTTAAGCGCGTTAATTTCGCTTCGCACTCCTTCCAGCAGACGGGCGCCCTCCTCGTTGTCGCCGACGTAAATTATAACCTTTGTTTCCCCTTGCTTTTCGGCGTAAAGCTCGTCGTCGACGTAATCCCAGTATTGGCGGTTGTTTTCCAAAAAGCTGTTAAAATCGTCTTTGTCCTCGATTTCAAAGCCCGTAATGTTTAACCCCAACAACCTGCCGCAGACAGGCTCTATGCCTTGAGAATTTGTATATATGCTTACCTTGTGCCAGTTCATAGCCGTTCCTCCGTAAAAAAATTATCTCAGTATCATTATACCACGCGGAGACGGCGTTTTCAAGAGCAAAATAAAAAAGGCTCGGTTTCAAGTGTGCCGAACCGAGGGATGTCTGTTTAATTGCTTTACGAATTTGATTTGCTTTGCGATGGAAATTATTTTTCAACGTACCTTTTCAGCAGCTCGTCAAAAAGCTCCAAATCCTTTATTGAAAGCTGGTCGAGGCTTTTGTTTATGTTTTTGATAATTTCCAAAGTACCTACGTCCGAACCGAAAAATTCCGAAGGGGTTATGTTAAAGTAGTCGCAGATGTTTAAAAATCCCGACATGGAGGGCATGGCCTTACCGGCGGAAATTTCCTGAATGTAGCTTCGGCTTTTGCCCAAATCATAGCTCATCTGACATTCCGACACATCGGCGTTAAGCCTCAGCTCGGTTATGCGGTTCCGTATAAAATCCTTTCCCGATTGGATTTTGGCTTCAAGTTCATCCATAATATCAGCCTCCCTTTTAAATCATTATATACAAATTATTTTTGACCGCGGCAAAAAATATTTGTAGTATTATAGTCATAATAGGCTAAAAACAGAAATAATTTGTAATTTTACCCAAAAATACCTTGACAAAGCAAATATAATCTGTTAATATGTAGTTATCCGTAAAAATATACAGGATTAAATTTGTAAAGAAGGGGCGATTTTTATGAAAGAAAGATTACAGGGAGTATTGGCGGGGGCGCTGATAGGGGCGTTATGCGTGAGCGGAGTAGCGATTGCCAAAAGCAGGACGGAAAATATTGAAGTAACCTACGATAACATCAAGGTTTATAAGGACAATGTTCTCTGCGAGCTGAAGGACTCCAACGGCA
>CAZKBV010000058.1:0-10521 GCA_964551215.1 uncultured Oscillospiraceae bacterium
ACCACAAGTATACCTCTCCTTTCCGCAATGGGAATAGGTTTATTCTTAATTTGTTATTATATCACATTGCGAGCCCATAGTCAAACCTTTTCGCGGAATATTTTCCTATTCCTCGTCCTCGGGGAATTTCGCGTTTAAGTACCACGCGGGCTGAAAGCCCTCGGGGAAGTCCGCCCATGGGCTTTCCTCCTCACTATCCCCTGTGGGAGCTTCTTTGGCATGACGGAAATCCGGCAGCGGCAACGGAGGAACTTTATCCGTACAGAAGGCGTATGTAATATAGCACCAGCATTTTTTATTGTTTTCGTCCATAACAAAAAATCACCTCGCTCCATAGTATGAGCCGAGGCGGTTTTTTGTTACCGTATGCCAAAAAATTTCTTTGCGTTGTTTTTTGTTATCTCCGCCGCTTCCTCCCAAGAAATGCCTTTTATCTCCCCTATTTTTTCCGCGACATAGCGGACGTATTCGCTGTTGTTGCGCCTGCCGCGGAAGGGCGCGGGAGTTAGGTAAGGGCTGTCGGTTTCGATAAACAGCCTGTCAATGGGAGCGTAAGCCACCATATCCACGGTTTTCACATTGTTTTTAAAGGTCACCGGCCCGCCTACGGAAAGGTACATACCCATATCCAGCAGAATTTTCGCCGTTTCTCGGCTTCCGCCGAAGCAGTGCATCACTCCCGCCCTTTCGCCGATTCCCTCGGCTTTAAGAATGTCAAGGCAGTCCTTGCAGGCGTCCCGTTCATGGACGGCAAAGGGCAGATTTACCTCTTTCGCAAGGGCAATCTGACGGGCAAAGACCTCTTTCTGTGTTTCTCTGGGGGAAAGGTCGTAGTGATAATCCAACCCTATTTCCCCTATTGCCACAGTTTTTTCATGCTCAGCCATTTTTTTCAGCTCGGCTTCGGCGGCTTCGTCATAGTATTTCGCCTCGTGAGGGTGATAGCCCACAGCGGCGTATATATAAGGGTACTTTTCCGCAAGGGCTATGCTCTTTTTGGAGGATTCCAAGTCGCTGCCTAAGTTTATAACGAGTTCTACGCCCTTTTCCGGCAAAGAGGAAAGCAGCTCCTCCCTGTCTTCATCGAAGCGTTCATCGTCATAATGGGCGTGTGTGTCGAACAGCATTACCGCACCTCGCTGCCTAAGGGAATATCCCCTTCGGGAGTTACGATTGTGAGCTTATCGCCTTCGCTTGCGCAGAGTATCATCCCCCTGCTTTCCTCGCCGCACAGCTTCACGGGCTTAAGGTTTACAGCGGCGACAACCCTCTTGCCAACCATTTCCTCGGGGCTGTAGTATTCGGCAATTCCGCTTACGACCTGCCGCCTTTCGTATCCCAAATCAAGCTGCAGCTTCAGTAGCTTTTTCGACTTCTTCACCCTTTCGCACTCCATTACCTTGGCGACACGAAGCTCCGCCGCCGCAAAGGCTTCAATGCCGATTTCGGGCTTATGCTCCGGTTCTTCCGGGGTCTGTTCGGGCTTGGGAAGGCTTTCTTCGATTTCCTTCATGGTCTTTTCTATGTCTATTCTGGCGAAAATCGGCTCCGCAGCGCCCACCTTTACTCCGGACTTTAGCGCGCCGAATGTCTTTGTACTCTCGCTCGTCAGCTCGGACGCGTTTATCTGAGCCGCTATCTTCGCCGATGTATCGGGCATATACGGCGACAGAAGGGCCGCTATTATACGTATGGTTTCCGTAAGATTATACAACACCGTTCCGAGACGGGGCTTATTCTCCTCATTTTTGGCAAGCACCCAAGGAGCGGTTTCGTCGATGTACTTATTGGCTCTGTTCACCACAACCCAGATTTCGTCAAGGCTGTCGGCCACGTGGAAGGTTTTCATTTTCTCGGTTATTTTATCTATTGCTCCCACGGCAGCGGCTTTGAGGTCATCGTCAAATTCGCCGCCGAATTCGCCGCTTTGGATAACTCCGTCGAAATATTTGTTCACCATAGCGACGGTTCTGTTCACAAGATTGCCTAAGGTATTGGCAAGGTCGCTGTTATAGCGGTTCATGAACACATCGTAGGTAATTGTTCCGTCGTTAGAGAAGGGCATTTCGTGGAGAGAATAGTACCTCACCGCGTCCACGCCGAAGCGGTCTACAAGATCCCGAGCGTATATAACATTACCTCTGGATTTGCTCATCTTTTCCTCACCGAACAGCATCCACGGATGACCGAACACCTGCTTTGGGAGAGGCTCCCCCAAAGCCATAAGCATAATCGGCCAGTAAATGGTGTGGAAGCGGAGGATATCCTTGCCTATAACATGAACGTCCGCCGGCCAGTACCTTTTGTAAAGCTCCCCCTTTTCCTCGGGAGTGTATCCTAATGCCGTAATGTAGTTGGAAAGAGCGTCTATCCACACGTAAACAATATGTTTCGGGTCGAACTCCACGGGGATTCCCCATGTAAAGCTCGTGCGGCTGACGCACAAATCCTGAAGTCCGGGCTTAAGGAAGTTATTTACCATTTCATTTTTACGGGACTCCGGCTGAATAAACTCCGGATGAGACTCGATATATTCCAGCAGTCTGTCCTGATATTTGCTCATTTTGAAGAAGTAGGCTTCCTCCTTCGCGGCCTTCACCTCGCGCCCGCAGTCGGGACACTTGCCGTCCTTAAGCTGGGAAGCCGTCCAGAAGCTTTCGCAGGGAGTGCAGTAAAGCCCTTCGTATTCGCTTTTATATATATCCCCTTGGTCGTAAAGCCTTTTGAATATCCGCTGAACAGCCTTTACGTGGTAGTCATCGGTGGTACGGATGAATTTATCGTAGCTGATATTCAGCATATCGGCTATGGCGCGTATCTCTCCGGCAATTCTGTCAACATGCTGTTGGGGAGTTATTCCGGCGGCTTCGGCAATTTCCTGTATTTTCTGGCCGTGTTCGTCGGTACCCGTAAGGAAGAAAACATCTTTGCCGATAAAGCGGTTAAACCTGGCGATTGCGTCGGTTAAAATTATTTCGTAGGTATTGCCTATGTGGGGAGTTTTTGAAGTATAGGCAATGGCGGTGGTTATATAAAATTTTTCCTTTTCCATCGGAATCATCTCCTTAATTTATTGCTCCTACAAGCTCGTTTATGTCGTCTACGCCGTATTTGCGCATATAATCCGTAATTCCGTTTTTAACATCAAGAGCCGCCATAGGATTGGCAAAATTGGCGCTACCAACCATAACAAGGCTTGCTCCGGCAAGGATAAATTCCACGGCGTCCTCGCCGGTCATTATGCCGCCCATGCCGATTATGGGGATGTTTACGGCCTTTGCGCACTGATATACCATTCTTACGGCCACCGGCATAACTCCGGGGCCGCTATAGCCCCCCATTACATTAGCAAGGACGGGGCGGCGGGTGCGCACGTCTATTTTCATGCCCAAAAGAGTATTTATCAGGGAAATTCCGTCGGCGCCTCCGGCTTCGGCGGCACGAGCCATTTCCGTAATATCGGTAACGTTGGGGCTTAGCTTCACCACAAGGGGCTGCCCCGCCTCCTTCTTCACGGCGGAGGTTATTTTTTCAACGGTGGCGGCGTTGGTTCCGAAAGCAGCACCCCCCTCCTTTACGTTGGGGCAGCTTATATTCATTTCCAGCATATCCAAGTCCGTATCCTTGAGAGTTTTCGCCATTTCAACGTAGTCGTCAACGGTACTTCCGGCAATGTTGGCAATGATTTTGCAGGTTTTTTCCTTTTTCAGCTTCGGAAGATAGAAACTCTTGAACGCCTCCACCCCCGGATTCTGAAGCCCTACGCTGTTAAGAATTCCGCCGTAGGTTTCGGCGATTCTCGGAGTGGGATTTCCCTCCCGGGGCTTAAGAGTAAGCCCCTTGACGCTTATACCCCCCAAAAGAGATATATCGTAGTATTCGTCGTATTCAAGCCCGAAGCCGTAGGTTCCCGACGCGGTAAGCACGGGATTGGCAAATTCGATTCCGCAGAAGTTTATTTTTGTGTTCATGTTCAAGCACCTCAATCAAAAATTACGTCCGCCGCGTCAAATACGGGACCCTGACGGCATACCTGACGGTTGCCGGTAGTGGTTTTGCACACGCATACAAGACAGGCTCCTATGCCGCAGCCCATGCGCTCCTCCATGGATATTTCGGCCTTTTTGCCGTATTTCTCGGAAAGCTGCTTAACCGCTTTGAGCATAGGCTTGGGGCCGCAGGCGTAAATAACATCACATTCGTTTATTTTTTCCTCCGCAAGGGAAATAGCGAAGCCGTGGTAGCCGTAGCTGCCGTCGTCGGTGGCAATGTGAAGATTTCCTTGCGAGGCGAATTCCTGCTCCATAACAACCATGTTCTTGTTTCGGAAGCCCAAGAAAATCTCAGGCTTATTGAGAAGCTTGCAGAGCTTGTAAAGGGGAAACGTCCCTATTCCGCCGCCGATTACAAAGGCCTTGCCCGGATAAACGCCAAAGCCGTTGCCCAAAGGCCCCATAAGGGTAAGACTTTCGCCTTCCTCGCGCTCGGAAAGCCATTTTGTTCCCGCGCCCTTTATCTCGAAAATAATCCTTGTATTTTCGCCGAAGCTGTCGCAGATGCTTATAGGCCGGCGGAGGATATTCTTTCCGTTTTCGATGGCAATATGAACAAACTGCCCGGCCTTGGCTTCCTCCGCAAGCCGCTTGTTTTTCAAAATAAATTCAATCTGCCCGGGAGCAACCTCCCGCTTGCAGATTATTTCGCATTTCAGATCTTCCCTCACGCTTTTTCCTCCTTAGAGATATTTTAAAATGTCGTCTCTCATTCTTACGGCTTCCGCTCTGGCGGCTTCGCCGAACTGTTCTTCCTTCCAGCCGCCTTTTTTGTAGGCGCACATGATTTTGCGGCTGGAATTTACAACCGCTCCCAGACGGTTTTTGTCAAAGGCAAGAGCAACGTCCTCCGCCTTGCCCCCCTGCGCACCGTATCCCGGCACGAGGAAGAAGGTGTTGGGCATTTTTTCCCGAAGCTCTTTAAGCTGCTGAGGATAGGTCGCGCCCACAACCGCGCCCACACGGCTGTAGCCGTACTCCCCTATGCTGCTTTCTCCTAAGTTGCGGACGATAGCCGCCGCTTTTTCATATATATGCTCCCCGTCGACAACGAGATCCTGAAGCTCGCCGCCGGAGGGGTTTGATGTCTTTACAAGGACAAACAGGCTTTTTCCGTTTTCCTCAGCGTCCTTTACAAAGGGAATAAGGCCGTCTGTTCCAAGATAAGGGTTCACCGTCAGGCTGTCGGGAGTAAAGCTGCGGTATTCCTTGCCGCCGATTACGGTTTTCCCGATATATGCGCGGCTGTAGGCTTCGGCGGTCGCGCCGATATCCCCCCGCTTTACGTCAAGAATAACGTACATTCCCTTGCTCTGGGCGTATTCAATAGTACGCTTCAGGCAGACAAGCCCTTCTATGCCGTACATTTCGTAGTAGGCGGACTGGGGCTTAACGGCGGGAACAATATCGCAAAGGCTGTCGATAAGAACTTTGTTAAACTCGAACAGCGCCCTTGCGGCTCCGACATAAGGGTCCTTATCCGTAATATATTTGTCCAAAATATATTTTGGAATATAATCTAACTTCGGGTCAAGCCCCACTACGGTGGGATTGTAGTCCTTTGCCTTTATGGCCTGAATAAGCTTATCCATTATTTCACAACTCCGTCCAATACTGTATTATATACCTTTCCGTAAAGCTCCATACCGTCGTAGGGGCAGTTTTTGCTCTTGCTTTGGAAAGCGGAAACATCAACCGTAAACCTTTCCTCCGGATCAAAAATCGTCAGATCCGCCTTGCGCCCCGTCTTGATTTCGCCGGATTCCAGCCCCAGTATTTTTGCGGGGCCCGTACTCATTTTGTATATTAATTCCCCCAAGGAGATTTTGCCCGTTTTAACCAGCTTGGTTATTCCTAAGGGCAGGCTTGTTTCCAGGCCGATGATTCCGTTAAGGGCAAGGTCGAATTCAAGGCGTTTTTCGTCAATATGGTGGGGAGCGTGGTCGGTAACTATGGCGTCAACCGTACCGTCCTTAATTGCTTCGATTATGGCTTCCACATCCTCCTTGGCGCGAAGGGGCGGATTCATTTTCGCGTTGGTGTCGAAGTCCCCTACGGCTTCCTCCGTAAGGCTGAAATAGTGGGGGCAGGTTTCGCAGGTGACCTTCACTCCCCTTTTCTTCCCTTGGCGCACCAGCTCCGCGCTGCCCTTTGTGCTTATGTGGGCTATGTGAACGGGAAGACCCTCATGCTCCGCAATGATAATATCCCGACTGACCATAACCTCTTCAACCGCCGGTGAAATTCCTTTAAGTCCCAGCAGAGCCGCCGTTGTTCCCTCATTCATGGAGCCGCCGTCCATAAGGCTCATTTCCTCGCAGTGGCTTATTACCGGCAAATCGAACATTGCCGCGTACTTTATCGCTCTTTGCATAACTCCGCCGCTTTTTACGGGCTTTCCGTCGTCGGAAACGGCAATTGCTCCCGCGTCACGAAGCTCTCCCATTTCACTTAGCTCTGTGCCTTCCATGCCCTTTGTTATGGCGCCGATGGGATAAACCTTGCACATACCCACCTCTTTTGCCCGATTTATTATATATTTCACAACGGCCCCATTGTCCGCGACAGGCTTGGTGTTTGGCATACAGCACACAGCCGTAAAGCCCCCCTTCTGAGCCGCCTTTGTACCGCTTTCGATGTCCTCCTTGTATTCGTACCCCGGCTCACGGAGATGCACGTGCATATCTATAAGCCCCGGAGCGACGTATTTTCCGGAAGCGTCGTAGACTTCGGCTCCCGAGCAGCTTATATTTTCGCCGATTTCGGCAATTTTTCCGTCTTTTATAAGAATATCGCCGATTTTATCAAGACCGTTGGCGTTGTCGATAATATGTCCATTTTTAATGAGCAGCATTTTCAATTCCCCCTTGTAAGTAGATCCAGCGCCGACATCCGCACGCTTACGCCGTTGGTTACCTGCTCGTCGATAAAGGACTGTCGGCAGTCGATAACCGCACTGTTCATCTCAACCCCTCGATTTACGGGGCCGGGGTGCATGACAAGGGCGTCCTTTGCCGCCATTTTAAGCCGCTTCTCGTTAAGTCCGAAGCGCGCGCTGTATTCCCTTACGCTGGGGAACAAAGCCGCCTTCTGGCGTTCAAGCTGAATCCGAAGATTTACGATTACATCGGCTCCGTCGATGGCCTTTTCCACATCGGTGTAAACTCCGTCCGCAAAAGCCTCCAGCCCTTTCGGCAAAAGTGTGGAGGGGCCGCCCAACGCGACGTTTGCCCCCATCTTTTTGAACAGGTACAAATCGCTTCTGGCAACTCTGCTGTGGAGTATATCTCCTATTATTGCCACCTTCAGGCCTTTAAATCCGCCTTTGTGTTCCTTTACGGTAAGCGCGTCCAAAAGAGCCTGAGTGGGATGCTCGTTCATGCCGTCGCCGGCGTTTATGACTCCGGCTCTTACATTTTTTGAAAGGAAGGAAGCCGCGCCGCTGCAGGGATGGCGCATTATTATAATATCCGTACCCATGCGGTCGATAGTGTGTCCGGTGTCCAAAAGGCTTTCGCCCTTTTGCACGCTGCTTCCGCTCGCGGTTATGTTTGCCGTCGAAGCGGACATATACTTGCTTGCAAGCTCGAAGCTGAGCCTCGTGCGGGTGCTGTTCTCGTAAAACAGGGTTACCACGCTTTTTCCCTTTAGAATGTCCAGCTTTTTATCGCCGGACAAAACAACCCTTTTCATTTTTTCCGCGTTTGAAAGAATAACGCCTATTTCTTCCGCAGTCAGTTCCTTAATACCAAGCAGGTCTTTTTTCCCGTTAAACATTGTTTTCCTCCAGAATTGTGTTTTATCGTCCCTTGCGGCTTGTCCGCCCGAAAAGCCCGCGCTTTTAAGCCGTCAGCTTAGATATGTCCTTTCGAATTCCTCCGTTTTTACGGCCTTGCTGAAAAGCCAGCCCTGCCCCCTGTCTATATCTATTTTCGCAAGCTTCGAGGCCTGAGCCTCGGTTTCTATTCCCTCAAAAAGGATTTCCGCGCCGGAGCTTGATATGAGCTGACAGACATGGCAAACGTAATTAAATTTATCTTCATCGGTTTCTATGCCCTTTAAAAAGGCTTTGTCCACCTTTACAATATCTATGGCCGCCTCATACAAAAATCCCAGAGATGAATACCCTATACCGAAATCGTCCAAATCTATTTTGAAGCCCCTCTGCTTAAGCTGAACAAGAATATCCATAAGCCTCTCGTCGGCAAAGGCGCTTTCGGTAACCTCTATTTCGATATAGCTCCTGTCAACGCAATACATATCCGTTAAATAGCAGATTTTGTCCGTAAAGTCCTTTTCGTCAATATCAACTCTGGAAAAATTGACCGATATGGGATAGAGCCTTCGGCCTTCCCTTTTCCACCTTGCAAGAATTTTAAGGGCTTGCTCCAGCATATAAAAATCCAACCGCACAATATATCCCATTTTTTCCAGAACGTCTATAAATTCACAGGGCATCCTGTATGTTCCGTCCGAATTTTTCCATCGCGCAAGGGCTTCGGACCCTATTATGCTTCTGGTTTTCAAAGAAAACTTCGGCTGAAGGAACATTTCTATCGAGCCGTCGGCTATAGCCGAGTGGAACTCTCTGACGGCGCTTTGTTCCCGACTGCGCTTTAAGCCAAGCTCGGGAGTATATACGTAAACGCCTTCAATGCCCATGGTTTTCGCCTTTCTTCGGGCGAGGTTCGCGTTATCCATTGCCACGGTAATATCTTCGTCTTTGCTTTTGATAAAATATATGCCTGTGGCAAGATTCAGCTCCATATCCGGATAACGCTCGTTTTTATAGCTGCAAAAAGCTTTGTTTATTCTTTTTACGGCTTCCACTGTGGAATCCGCCGACGCTCTCTTGTTTATCGTGATAAAGTAGTCGGAATAAATTCGGCAGGCAATTCTTTCGTTTTCTTCGGAGTTCGGCTTTATCATGGAGGCAAACCTCTTCAGCGCCCTGTCCCCCTCTTTATATCCGAAATGCTCGTTTATATACGCAAAATTGTTTATATCGGTGTATACTATCGCAAGCACATCGTTTTCGCCCATAGACGCTATCATTCTTGCGGCGTGTCTTTTAAAGGACGCTCTGTTGTAAAGCCCCGTAAGAGGGTCGGTTGAGGAAAGCTTGTCTTTCATTGCCTTTATTTCGGAATTAACCTCAGGCAGCTTTTTTTCCGCATTTATATTATGGAAAACAACAAGCACGGTTTTAGGCCTTGAGTCTTGGCTTTCCGGCGAAAACATCCTCGCGTGGTGCCATTCGTACTTTCCGCTTATATTTATTCTACATTCCGCGGCGTCGCTTCCGGCCTTTTCGGAAAGCTTCTTCAGCTTTTTGCATAAATTTTCTCTGTCGTCGGCGTGTATTACGTCGGCGCACAATTCGGAAAAGGAAAATTTTTCAATCACTTCGGGCAGTCCCAGCCGACTTGCCGTATGACGGGGAATTCTCATTGTGTCGGACGCCGTATCGTAATCGAAAACAAGGTCGTCCGTCATTTCCGCTATATATCTGGCGTTTCGGTCTTTTTGCGATATTTCTTCCGTTTGTATATTTTTCATGTTTTTCCCCTCACTTCTTAATATCGGCGTCCTCGCCGCAAACAGGATAAGCCCCGTCTGCGGCGTTACGGCGGGAGGCAACGCTCCCGCCGAAAAACTTAGGCGCGTAAAGCCAAGCGTAAATTATTTAAAAACCCAAATCTTCCATTACAAGAATAACCTTTATTCTGTCCTTTTGTCTTTGAGGGCCGCTTATAAGGTAATTGCAGCAAATCCGTTCTTCGCTGCCGCAGCCGTCCGTCATTTTCCCGTCAACGCCCTTGCAGACCCCCTTTTCACGGCAGAATGTTGCGCAGGAAAGCCTCTTTGCGTTTGGCGGAGCGGCCTTTTCCTTAACTCTTTTGAACGCGTCCTCAAGATTTCTCACTATTTTGTTCGCGCCCACAACCATTATAACGCTTTCCGGCCCGTAGGCAATCGCGGATATACGGTTGCTGTTGCCGTCCGCGTTGTACAAAAAGCCGTCCTCCGTAACGGCGTTCGCGGAGCAGAAATACGCGTCCGCCCCGTATGCGTCTATATAGGCTTGGCGCTTATCCTCGTAAGCGTTTCGGTCGATAAATTTATATTCCCCTGATTTGAGCAGCTCCATAGCGCCGCACTGAACAAGGCTTTCACTGCCCCCGCAGGAGACGGTGCTTCCTTTTTTCACTATGCTTTTTATAAGAGGAACAGCTTCTTCCTTGGATTCCAATATATACGCTTTCATTCGGTTCTTTTCCAAAGCCGAAGCGGTTCTTTCCAGAAGCTGACGCTTGGTTTCCCTTACAAATTCGTTCATAACCGTCAATCCTTTCCTTTCTTTCCTCTTATTATACCATTTAACAAAGCGTTTTTCAATAGAAATTGCAAAAAAATTCCGTGATACCCATAAAAACCTTTTTTCCGGAAAGGAGCGGAAATATTGCAA
>CAZKBV010000059.1:0-10484 GCA_964551215.1 uncultured Oscillospiraceae bacterium
CGTTCGCAAGCTCCATTTCAAGCAAGCTTGATGGAGCGTTGCTCCGATTTAAACGTTTAAAGCGGTTATTATTTTATTGATATTTTCATTTCCGAGCGTAAAGCTTCGGAAATGCGCACGGCTTCTTATCCGTTATCCTGCGGGTAAGAAAGAACGACTGCGGCGCAGCGAGGCGCCGGAATGGAGGCTGTTATGGCAAGAGTTATAAGAAAAAAGCCCATCCCT
This sequence comes from uncultured Oscillospiraceae bacterium, assembly GCA_964551215.1. Classification (GTDB taxonomy): domain Bacteria; phylum Bacillota; class Clostridia; order UMGS1883; family UMGS1883; genus JAFLUQ01. Next base: position 226 of record CAZKBV010000059.1, read on the forward strand.
CTTATTGCCGTAAGGGGCTTGGTTGTGTTTCCGTATATGAATTTGAGCTTCGACGTGGCGAGGCCCAAGTCTGTCGCGGCGGTTGAAAAAGCTCTTGAAGGTGATCGCACGATATTTCTTGTGGCTCAGAAAAACGACTTTCTGGAGGAAGTCACCGAGGCGGATCTTTACAAAGTGGGTACGATTGCCCGCATAAGGCAGAAAATAGATCTTGGGGACGGAGGCGTCAGAATACACATTGAGGGGCTTTCACGGGCGAAGATGTCGGATTTTTACGGCTCCGGAGCTTTTCTGGAGGCCGCGGCCGTACCTATTAAAAGTATTCCGGACCTTGACGACATAAGCTTTGAGGCCGCAAGCCGCAGACTTAAAACTCTTTTGGCCGACTTTAAGATGTTTGGCTCAATAAGCGGCGAAAATATGCCTCCCGAGGTGTTTTACAGCATAATATCCAATACAAATCCCGAAATACTTATGGATACGGTTGCCGGAAGCTTCCTTATCCGTGTGGAGGACAAGCAGGAGCTTTTGGAAATACTGAGCCTCAGCGCCAGAATGGAGCGGCTTTTGGAGCTTGTCGGCATCGAGCTTAAGGTGATGGAGGTAGAGGCCTCCATTATGGAAAAAGTCAACGAGCAGATGGAGCAGAACAATCGGGATTACTTCCTTCGGGAGCAGGCTAAGGCCATCCGTGAGGAGCTGGGCGAGAGCGAGGAAAGCGACATATATTTGGAAAAAATAGAGAAGGCCGGATTGAGCGGCTTGGCGCTTCAGGCCGCGAAGGACGAAGTCGCGCGGCTTGAAAAAACGGCTCCGTTTTCTCCGGAAAGCGCGGTCTCAAAGGGATATCTGGATCTGCTTTTGGAGCTTCCGTGGAATAAGTACAGCGAGGAAATAACGGATATAGATTTTGCCCGTAGTATTTTGGAAAGAGATCATTACGGCCTTGAAAAGGTGAAGGAAAGGATACTCGAACAGCTTGCGGTGGCAAAGCTTTCAAAAAATTCACAGGGGACGATACTGTGCCTTGTGGGGCCTCCGGGAGTGGGGAAAACGTCTATCGCCCGTTCCCTTGCGGAGGCCTGCGGCCGCAGCTTCGCCAGAATGAGTCTCGGCGGCGTGCGGGACGAGGCGGAAATACGCGGACACAGGAAAACCTATGTGGGCGCGATGCCCGGGCGGCTGGTAAACGCCTTGAAGCAGGCAAAAACCATGAATCCCCTTATACTTTTGGACGAAATAGACAAGGTGGGCTTTGATGGCAGGGGGGATCCTGCCGCCGCGCTGCTGGAGGTTCTTGACAGCGAGCAAAACAGCTCCTTCAGAGATAACTATCTGGAAATTCCCATAGACCTTTCAAGGGTGCTTTTCGTCACCACGGCGAACACTCTGGACACGGTTCCCCGTCCTCTGCTGGACAGAATGGAGGTAATCGAGATTTCCAGCTACACCCGCGAGGAAAAACTGGAAATCGCCGTCCGACATCTCGTGCCGAAGCAGATGAAGCTCCACGGCCTTAAAAAATCCTCCTTTAAAATAAAGGAGGACGCGCTTAAGGAAATCATAGCGGGCTATACCGCCGAAGCCGGAGTGAGAGGCCTTGAAAGGGAAATAAAGCGGCTTTGCCGCAAGGCCGCAATGGAAATCGTCGGCGGAAGAAAATCCGTTACGGTAAGTCCGGCTTCCTTAGTCAAATATTTAGGCCCCAAAAAATACATTGAGCCAAAGGACGAAAAGCTCTCTACCGTCGGCGCGGCCACAGGCCTTGCGTGGACAAGCATAGGCGGCGACACCCTTGAAATAGAAGTAAATGTTATGGAGGGAACGGGAAAAATAGAGCTTACAGGTTCTCTCGGCGATGTTATGAAGGAATCCGCAAGGACGGCGGTTAGCTTCATTCGTTCCATTTCTCCGGAGTTAAAAATTCCGTCGGATTTCTATAAGAAGTGCGACATACACGTTCATGTGCCGGAGGGGGCGACTCCCAAGGACGGCCCCAGCGCCGGAATCACAATAGCAACGGCTCTTGCCAGCGCGCTTACGGGCAAGCCTGTCCGCCGCGACATTGCCATGACGGGGGAGATAACCCTCCGAGGCAGAGTCTTGGCAATAGGCGGCCTTAAGGAAAAAACCCTTGCGGCTCTCAGTCGGGGAATAAAAACCGTAATCATTCCCAAGGACAATATGAAGGATTACGACGAGCTTGCTCCCTCCGTAAAGGAAAACGTGCGCTTTATTCCCGTGACGGACTGCCGCAGCGTGCTTGGAGTTGCTTTGGAGAGCTTTGCGGAAATAAAACAGCAGACTCCGGCCGTGACTGCCGAAAGGAGAGCAAAGCATGAATATTCATAATGTGGAGCTTACCATAAGCGCCGTAAGCCCCAAGCAGTACCCCGAAACCTCCTTTCCGGAGATAGCCTTTGCCGGAAGGAGCAATGTGGGGAAGAGTTCCTTTATAAATAAGCTGCTTAACAGAAAAAGCCTTGCCCGTACAAGCTCAAAGCCGGGCAAGACCGCAACCATTAATTTTTACAATATAGACAACAGCTTGTATTTTGTGGATCTGCCGGGCTACGGCTACGCGCAGGTCAGCAAGGAAGAAAAGAAAAAATGGGGAGCCATGATAGAAACCTATTTGGGCGGCAGGGAACAGCTTACGTGTACGGCTCTCCTTGTGGACGCGCGGCACAAGCCTACGGCGGAGGATGTTATGATGCTTAACTGGATAAGAGCCGCCCAAGATTTTGCCCTTGTGTTTGCCACGAAGTGCGATAAGCTGGCGAAAGCCAAGCTGAATGAACATCTGGACGAGGTGTATTACACATTGGGGCTTGAGGACGAGGATATTCTTATTCCCGTAAGCGCGGAAACGGGCTTCGGCATTGACGACGCATGGGAGGCCATAAGGGAGCTTACCGGCATTGATGAGTAGAAAAATTTCGATGGGGCGGACGGCTGTTCCGCTCCTTTGTTTTACCGCCGCAAGCCTTACGCTATTGGGATATGACGCAATTGTGCCGTGCGTCACGGGCGCACCCCATCTTTAGCCCACCTCGGCGTATTTTTCGAGAGCCTTCTTTTTCATATAGCCTCTCAAATGGTCGGGGGAATACACCATTTTGGAGGTTATTTCCCTCCACGACATCGTGAGAACATAGCGGTACATCAGAATGTCTCTGTAGGGCTGTTCTATTTTTTCTATTTTACTTATTATTTCGGTTTCATTCTCGGAAGAATGGTCGCAGCGGTATTGATTAAGCTGTTGCTTCGCTTCTTCGATTTTCATTTTCTGTGCCTCCGTTTTTTTCTTTTACAATTTAGACGCAGAAAAACGAAAAAAGTTCCATATTTTTAAAAATTTTTTGTTTCGCCGATTTTATTTATCATCGAAGCCTGATATGCCGCGCCGAAGCCGTTGTCGATATTTACGACGCTGACTCCGCTGGCGCATGAATTGAGCATCGACAATAGAGCCGACAGTCCGCCGAAGGCGGCTCCGTAGCCCACGCTGGTGGGTACGGCTATGACGGGACAGTCCGCAAGACCTCCCACAACGCTTGCCAAGGCTCCATCCATTCCCGCAATGGCAATTATCACCTTCGCGGACATAATCTCGTCCATTCGGGAAAGGATGCGTTGCAGGCCGGAAACTCCGGCGTCGTATATTTTCGTAACCTTGTTTCCCAGAGCGCGGGCGGTAACGGCGGCCTCCTCGGCTACGGGAATGTCGCTGGTGCCGGCGGTTATAACGGCGATGTTTCCCGCATCTTCCTCCGGCAGAGAGCCTATTATTCCCACGCTTCCCGTTTCGTAATATATAAAGGGAAGGATTTCGCCTACGACAGCGGCCTTTTCGGGACTGAGCCTTGTGACAAGTACGGTTTTGTTGCCGTTGTCCAAAAGGGAACGGCCTATCCCTACAATCTGCTCCGCCGTTTTTCCGCCGCCGTAAATTACCTCGGCGTATCCCTGACGGATGCCGCGGTGAAAATCAGGCTTGGCATAGCCCAAATCCTCAAAGGGAGCGGTTTTTATTTTTGTCGCCGCGTCGGCGGGGGATATTTTCCCTTCGGCAACGGAAGCTAAAAGGTTTTCGAGAGTATATTTGTCCATATCTGCCTCCAAAGGTGGTTTTTTCTTTTATTATACGCCGCTTGAAGCGTGTTGTCAAGGGAAAACAAAGAACACTCCGTCAGCCGAAGCCGCCGAACGTCAATTTACCTTTCCACGCACATCCAACAGCCCTCCGCGCCGATGCCGTCCTCGGGAGGAACGAGAATCCCTTTCTCGATGAGTACCTCGACAACGCTGTCAAGCACAGGCATCTCGGCAAGATAATTTGCCAGCTTCCATTCGCCGATAAGATAGTCCGGAACAGCCTTTTTGATAATCGCCGCAATCCTTTCGGCGGCAATTTCGGCGTCTTCCTCGAAAAATCCGTTGCGAAGGCCGTTGCTGATGTCAAACAGCCTGTCTTTATCTCGCATTGAACTGACGAGAATTTTGGTATAAAGCATATCGCCCTCACGGTACAAATAGCCGCACTCGACCGCCTTTGCCGCGTGTTCCTTTTCTTTTTTGGAAAGAGAGGAAATGCTGAGTCCGTCAATTGCCCGAAGGGCAAGCTGTATCTGAGTGTCCTTTGAAATATTTATTCCGCAGTAAAAATGAGCCTTTATACGGGAGATATAAATGTTGTCCAGATGTATCTTGGAAAAGCCGCACACATTTTCTCCATCGGCGCCGTCCCAGCCGGCTCCGTAGTATCTGCCGTTGTCAACATATCCGAACACGCTGAATGGACGGTCAACTTTTTCGGCTCGAGAGAAGTATTTCTCCGCCAAAATCCTTGCGACATTGTCGGAAAACGCCTCGGACATAACAAATACCTGCTGCCAGAGAATAAGATTCAGGTCTACCTTTTTGTTCAGATACGGAAAAGCAAGATATTCCTCCTTATGCTTTTCAATATAATCGGAAATTATGGCGGATATTTTCGGAAGCTGTTTCGTATACACGGCATGAGCCTTTTCAAGAGTCTCTTTGTCCAGCAAAATAAAATTGATTGCGTATCTGCCGCTGTCCAGTCGGCGGAGAAGGCCATAGCTGTCGTTTTCCCCTTTTGTCAGAATTTCAAGCTCCTCCTCCACATATACGGTAGGTACGTTCAGCTCTTCGGCAATTTCGGCCGCGCTCATTGACTTTTTTCTGCACAGCCACACAACGTGCTTTGAAAACATCCTTTTGCAAACGGTGCGGGGATCTCCCCAGCCGGGATTGCCCGTTCCCCAGATGGTATAGTCAATTCTGTCAAGAGCTAAGGGTTTGTTATAGGTTTCTGCCATTGTTTCTGCCATTTCTTCTACCTCGCTTTTAATTTTTTGTCTGGCTGAAAACAGTCTCTGACGAATGGCTCCGCTGCTTGTGTTCTGTCGTTTTGCGATTTCTTCGGCAGACAGCCCGTCTATGTAGAACATAATCATTACTTCACGGTAGGCCTTGGTGAGAAAAGCAACGCGCCGGTAAACCGCGTTGAGCAGTTCATCGGTGCCGTCATCCTGTTCCTCACCGGCGGCAAGCCGCAAAACATCGTCGGGATTCCCGTCATAGAAGGTTTGCGCATATTTTTTTCTGTCACTTGAAAAATCGGCGTAGACATTGCGTGCCGTTCTCCAGATAAAGGGGTAGGCATTTGTGATTTCACCTTCCCTGCGAGCCGCCTTTACCAAAGCAAACACAATGTCCGAGCACAGTTCCTGCGCCTCGTAGCTGTCATTGGTACGCGCATAGCAGAATCCAAGCAGTTTTCCCAATAAATCGTCATCCAAATATTTCAGCAGTTCTTGTTTTTTCATAGTTTTCCTCCAAGCGATTGATCAATGCTTCTACTTATATAGTCCGTAAACCGACAAAATTGTTAGGTGACATTTTAAATTATTTTAAATTCAATGAAAATCCGCGTGGTTTCCTCTTTCTTCTTTCGGCAAAAAAATATGTTGCATTTTAAAGAAATTTTTGATATAATAAAAATCGGAATCCGTATGAATTCAGATTTCTGCTTCAAGGGGGAATGCAGGCAATGAAAAAAATTAAAACTGTTTTCGATTACTGCGCTCTTGTGGGCAAAAAGCTTTCGGACGACAATATAAACGCCTTCTCGGCTCAGGCGGCATTCTTCTTTTTTGTTTCGATTTTCCCGTTTATAATGCTGCTGTTATCCATGCTTCGATTTTTCCCCTTCGACATGGAGGATCTTATAAACGCCGCCGAAACAGTGCTTCCCAGCGGAATAAACAAATTCATTATCCCCACCATACAGGAGGTATACCAAAAGGGAACGCCGGCTCTCATTTCCGTAACCGCCGTCACCACGCTGTGGTCCGCGTCGACGGGCGTGAACGCGGTAAGCCGAGGGCTTTCTAAAATTGCTGACAGCAACAACACGGAAAACTGGTTAAAGCTTCGGCTCCGCTCTATTTTATATATGCTGGGGCTGCTTATCGTTCTTATACTTTCTCTCGGCTTTTTCGTGTTTGGAAAGCTGTTTGTTACGAAAATACAGGAATATCTTCCCCATTTAAGCATATATGCCTACCTTTCCACAGGAATACGCACCCTGTGCGGAATATGCGTGATGACAATTGTTTTCGACCTGATATATATTTTTGCTCCAAAGCGTTTCGGGCATTTTTTTTCGGAGCTTCCGGGCGCGTTGTTTTCCGCCGTGGGCTGGACGGGATTTTCCTTCCTGTATTCCTTTTATATCAATAACATCACGAATTTCAGCGTTTACGGAAGCCTTACGGTGGTGGTGTTTTTCCTGATTTGGATATACGGCTGTTTTTATATGCTGTTTATCGGAGCCGAAATCAACGGCTATCTGCAAAGCCAGCGTTCCAAAAAAGATTTGCGCCGATTGATGAATGACCTTAAATGGTGAAAGCGGCTCGGAGCGGCAGTAAACGCCCCGCCCAATCCGCCCAAAGCGAAACAGCGCAGCGCATTGCGGCGACGAATTGGGCGGAAAACATCTGCGCGTAGGTTACATTCTTTTGATTTCACAGCCTTATCTCGACGGGCTTGTCCAAAACCGCGCTGTCGGGAGTCACCCGACAGGAAAAGGCGTATATTTCCACCCCTAACCTTGCGGCTTCTCTCAGCGCGGAGGCAAATTCGGGGTGATTTTCATCGCTGGGAGAAAAATAATCCGCGTTTTCCATTTGTACAATGAAAACAACGCCGGCGCGGAAGCCCTCCGCCTTTGCGGAAATAAGCTCCTTGATATGCTTAACTCCGCGCTCGGTGGGCGCGTCCGGAAAAAATACCGCTCCGTCCTTTTCAAGGGTGACGCCCTTTACCTCGACAAATATTTTTTCCGTTTCGTTTTCAATATAAAAATCAAAACGGGAATTTTTGTACTTAGTTTCCGGACGAAGAAGGGTGATTTTGCCGAAAAGTCCGCTTTCGCGGACGTATTCCCCGAAAATTTTGTTGGGAGCCTGACTGTCCATATTTATAAGACGGCTGCCCTTGTACACGGAAATAAGGTCATATTTTGTTTTCCGCGCGGGGTTGGGGCTTTCCTCCAATACGACCTTTGCCCCCGAAATAAGCATCTCCCGACAACGGCCTGTATTTTTAACATGGCAAAGCTCCGTTTTGCCGTTTATCTCAACGTTCGCGATAAAACGGTTGGGGCGGCTGATAAACCGCCCCATCAAAGTCTTTCCGTATTTCACTTTTTTAATCTCCCGGTATTTATAAGGTCGTGAGCCCTGTAAAACTCGTCTATATCCTCCTGACAGCGGACGACCACCGCCTGTTCCAGCTTTCCCCGACTGTTTTTAAAGCCTATCAGGGTTTCGCCGGTGCATATACCGGTTTCCATAGCCACGTTTGAATCGTCCTTATGCCCGACATATTCGGGCTTTTTCTTTTTAAACAGCATATTACTTACCTCCGCAGGGCTTCACGCTGAAAAATTCCTTTATGTTTATCTCCAGTCTTTCGCCCTTTTTCTTAAAGCCCAAAAGATAAAGCGGGGGGAACATCGCCTCGTTATACGTATAGGCGGTTTCGACGCCCTTTAAGTCGAGATGATTCAGCACGGCGCGTATGAGAAGCTCAAAAATGCCGTCCTTATCATTGACGAGGCGCAGCTCTCCGCTTTCGTCGAACACCGCGTACCCCCGACTTTCAAGCCCTTCCTGGGCCCACGCGAGACGCGTGCTTTCCCGGGCACTTTCGTAGACGGATTCTATAACGGCTCTGTTGTCCGCAATTACAACCTTTATCATTTCTTTCCACCTCTCAGCTTGTCCACTTCCACCTCTTTAAGGTGGCGCCATTTGCCTTCGGGCAAATTGCCCAAAGTAACTCCGCCCACGGCCACACGCTTCAGCGCAAGCACCTCCGCGCCTACGGCTTCAAGCATTTTTCTCACCTGACGGTTGCGCCCCTCGTGTATCGTTAATTTTACTTCGTATATTTTTTTTGAGCTTTTTAACTGCTCCACCTTTGCGGGAGCGGTCTTTTTTCCGTCTATTTCAACGCCCCGACAGAGAAGAAGCTCCTCCTCCTTTTCAAGAGGACGGTTTATTCTTGCGATGTACGCCTTATCCACCTCGCGTCCCGGATGGGTGACGGCATTGGCAAAGGCGCCGTCGTTGGTCATTATCAAAAGTCCGGAGGTATCGTAGTCCAGCCTGCCGACGGGATAAATGCGGGCGTTTATGTCCTTTACAAGCTCCATAACCGTAGGTCTGTCCAAATCGTCGCTGACGGTGGTAATATAGTTTTTGGGCTTGTTCAGAGCGATATAGTAGCGCTTCTTTTCGGGAGTGATTACCTTCCCGTCGACACTTACGCAGTCCTTTTCCTCGTCCACCTCACAGCCCATGTAGTCCACCAAAGAGTCGTTTACAAGGACTCTGCCGCTTTCGATAAGCCGCTCCGCCGCCCGTCGGGACGCCACGCCGCACATTGCTATATATTTTTGCAGACGCATTTTACATCAATTCCTTTTTTAAACAAGATTTTCGGAAGCTATCCTTATATAGTCCTTTAATGTCAAAGGCTTTTTCACGCCTTTGGAGGCTTCAAGGTCAACTCCCCCCAGAAGCTCTCCGCCGCAGAAGAAAAATTCACGGCCAATGATTTCGCCCTTCGTTATGGGCGGCTCCGTCTTGTATATTTCCGTTCTGCGCTCAATTAAGCTCTTTTCCTCGGCCCTGAGAGACACGGGGAAATTTTCCGCGTACCTCAGTTCGACGACAGCTTCATTCACGGTTATTTCGCTGTGTTTTTTTCCTTTTTCCGCCGGAGTGACCGTCTCAAACTCCGAAAAGCCGTAATCGTACAGCCTTTTATGGTCGTTCCAATCGTCCGGAGCGTTTAGGCTTACGCATATAAGCTCCCGTCCGTCCCGTTTTACGGAGGAAACAAGGCACCGTCCGGACTTTTTTGTAAAGCCCGTTTTTATGCCCGTACAGCCTTCAAGCTGCCAAAGCAGCTTGTTGTGATTTTTCAGCCCTCTGTCCCACTCTTTTCCCGCCCACGGAACGGAAGCGGTTTTTGTCCCGACAATTTCCCGTATGCGGGGATTTTTCATTGCGTAACGCCCCAAAAGAGCCATATCGTAGGCGGTGGTGTAATGGTTGTCGGAATCCAAACCGTTGGGAGTTTCAAAATGGGTGTTTTTCATGCCTATTTCCCTTGCCTTGGCGTTCATAAGCAGAACGAAGCTCTCAACGCTGCCGGCGGTATGCTCCGCAAGAGCCACGGCGGCGTCGTTCCCGCTTTTAAGCATAAGCCCCAGCAAAAGCTGGCGCACCGTAAGCTTTTCCCCGATTTCCAGCCAAAGGGACGACCCCTCCACCCCAAAGGCGTTGGGGCTGACGGTCACAATTTCGTCGTCGGAGCAGCTTTCAACCGCCACCACCGCCGTCATTATTTTTGTGGTGCTTGCCATTGCGAGCCTTTCATAGCCGTTTTTTTCAAAGAGGAGCCGTCCGGAGGCTGCGTCCATAAGCACCGCGCTTTTGGCGGAAATCCCCTCCGGCTCGGCGGCAAGAACGTTTGTTATATAAATCAAAAACGGTAAAAGCGGCAACAGAAGAAATTTTTTCACGGCGTACACTCCTTAAAGGAAACTGCACTACTATACTATGAAAAAATTTTTCGGTTATTAACCGTTACGGCTTTAGCTTTTAAATCGGAGCAACGCTCCATCAAGCTTGCTTGAAATGGAGCTTGCGAAC
>CAZKBV010000060.1:0-10241 GCA_964551215.1 uncultured Oscillospiraceae bacterium
CACGTAAATACAAGCACAATATAAGTTCATTCCCGCACAAATCGGGGGTGATACAAGAGGGGGCGCGTCCCCCCTCTTGTTCGTTTTAAGGGGGTTCGGGGGGAAATCGAAATCCCCCCCAAGAGCGCATTTCCTACTTTATTTCCACTATAGTTACGCCGGTTTCCCCTTCGCCGTACCGTCCGAGGCGGTAGCTTCTGACGTGGGGATGATGGCGCAGAAGGTCGTGTATTGCGCTGCGAAGGGCGCCCGTACCCTTTCCGTGAATAATGCTGACGCTTTCAAGATGAGCCATTGCCGCCTCATCCAGATATTTGTCCGCCGCCATAACAGCCTCGTCCGCAAGCATTCCCCTAAGGTCTATTTCGGATTTTACCGCGGCGGTATTAAAGCCTCCGCCGCCGACATTGACCTCGGCGCCCTTCTGTTTTTTCGCGGCGGCTTCCCTCAGAGCCGTAACGTTTGCCGTCACCTTGAGAATACCCATCTGAATTTGAAGGTTCCCGTTTTTATCCGGCAGAGTAAGCACGGTTCCGTTCTGATTCATGGTGGAAACCTCCACTTCCATGCCTATGCGCAGCTTTTTCGGATCGATGGCGCTGCCTTTGGCGGTAAACACATCCTCGCTTAGGGCTTCTTCAAGCTTGCCCATTCCGCTGCGGAGTCTGCGGCGGCCTTCCTCCATTGCCTTTCGGCTGTCCTCTCGGGAGGATTTGAGCAGCTCCTGCATTTCACGGATTATCCTGTCGGATTCCTTTTTCGCCTGCTCATATATCCTTTTGGCGTCACGGCGGGCGTCGTTAAGTATTTTTTCCTTCTGCTTTTCCACGGTTTCCTGCTGGCGGAGGGCCGTTTCCCGCGCCGCCATAGTTTCCGCCTTTGCGGCTTGCGCCCCTTCAAGCTCCCGCTCCGCGCGGCGGCGGCTGTCCTCAAGAGAGGAAATAACATCCTCGAAACGGGTGCTGTCCTTGCTTACAAGCTCCTTTGCGCGGCGGATAATATCCTCGTCCATTCCGAGACGCTTGGATATGGCAAAGGCGTTGCTTTTGCCCGGCACGCCTATAAGCAGCTTATAGGTGGGCTTTAGGCTTTCAACGTCAAACTCGCAGGCCGCGTTTTCCACTCTGTCGGCGGACAGGGCGTAAAGCTTTATTTCGCTGTAGTGAGTTGTGGCGGCGGTTTTTGCGCCCAGCTCCTTTGTGCGCTCCAGTATTGCCACAGCCAGAGCCGCGCCCTCTGTGGGGTCGGTTCCGGCTCCAAGCTCGTCGAAAAGCGCCAGCGATTTGTAGTCCGCCTTTTTCAGAATGTCGATAATATTTACAATATGCGCGCTGAAGGTGCTGAGGGACTGCTCAATGGACTGCTCGTCGCCGATATCCGCAAACACGTTTTCAAACACGGCGATGTCGCTTTCCCCGTCGGCGGGGATGTGGAGTCCGGCCTGAGCCATAAGAGTCAGAAGCCCCAGAGTTTTAAGCGACACGGTTTTGCCGCCGGTGTTGGGGCCTGTAACCACAAGGGTGTCGAAATCCTTACCCAGATAAATATCCGTAGGCACCACCTTGCTTTTGTCTATAAGGGGATGGCGCCCCTTTTTTATATTGATTATGCCGTCGGAATTCAGCTTCGGAGCCGACCCTCCCATTCTTCGGGACAGCTTGCCCTTGGCGAAAATGAAATCAAGCTCCTCTATTATTCTGAAATCCCGCTTTATAATATCCGCGCTTTCCCCCACGCGGGCGGAAAATTCCATAAGTATTCTCTCTATTTCCTCCTGCTCGTCGCTTAAAAGGGTGCGGAGCTTATTGTTTATTTCCACGGCGGCCATAGGCTCCACAAATATTGTGGCTCCGCTGGCGGAGCTGTCGTGGATTATGCCGGGAACCGCGCTCTTATGCTCACTTTTCACGGGAATGACGAATCTGTCGCCCCTCATGGTAACTATAGCGTCCTGCAAAACGGCGTTGTATTTGGGGGATTTTATCATGTCGTTAAGTACGTCCCTGACCTTATTGTTAAGACTGCGTATCTGCTTGCGGATTTTATAAAGCTCCGCAGAGGCCTCGTCGGCCATTTCCTCCTCGCTGAGTATGCTGCCCATAATGCTCTGTTCCAGCTTTTTGTCCTCGCAAAGACCCGCCGACGCAAGAGCGAGCCTTGGATATTTTTCCTCAAAATCATCTTCCCGAAGGTAGCCTATAAGCTCACGGGCAATTCTGAGCGTGTGAGCGACCGAAAGCAAATCGCCCATCGACAAAACTCCCCCGGCTTCCGCCCGCATGGCGGCTCCGGCGGCGTTTTTAAGGGGGCTTATGGGGGGAGCGCCCTTTTTCAGCAGAAGGCTTTCCGCTTCGGTAGTCTGCTCCAGCAACATTCCCGCCTCGTAAATGTCCTCCGAAGGCTTTAGGTTAAGGCATCTGTCTATTGTAGAGGAGCAAACCGCCCCCTCGGATAAAAGCTGTAATATTTTATTAAATTCAAGAACTCTGAGGGTTCTTTCTTCCACGCGTATCACTTCCTTACTTCCTTAGTATATACCAAATCCGTCTCTTTCGTCAATGATTTTTACATAATTGTTATAATTTAAATTGTTCGGAACATATACTGTAACAAATTATAGGCATTTCAAAAAACCCTTTGGAACGGAAAAACGAGTACAGGCCGCCCACGGCGCGGCGTAATCATCGGCATTTTTCAAGCGGGGCTTTTAGAGGCGACATAAATTAAGGTCGGTATAAAATGGAACAAAACGCTCGGAAAATTTTCATAAACACCATACTTCTCGCCGCCGTATCTCTTGCCATGCGGGGCGTAGGGATGATTTTTCAGGTATATCTCGCCGGAAAAATCGGCGCCGCGTCCTTGGGGGTTCACTCCCTTATTATGTCGGTATACACCATGTTCGTAACCTTGGGCAGCGGCGGAATACGCTTTGCCGCGGCAAGGCTTACGGCGTCATGCCTCGCCTTAGAGCATAGCGTCAGAAAAACCGTTCGGACGGCATTGATATACGCCCTTTCGCTGGGCGGCGCAAGCCTTACCGCGCTGATGCTTTCGGGGAATTTCATTGCCGAAAGGTGGATAGGCTTAAGGGAGGCGACTCCGGCGCTGAAGCTGCTGGCTCTGAGTTTGCCGTTTGTTTCCGTTTCCGCTGTTTTTGGCGGGTACTTTACGGGCGTGGAAAGAGTGATACGCTCCGTAGGAGTAAGTATTTTTGAACAGACGGGGCGCATTATCGTAACCGTCATGCTTCTTGGCCGCTTCGATAAACCGCCTCTGGGAACCGTATGCGCGTCCCTTGCGGCGGCGTCTCTGACGGGGGAGGCGATAAGCGGCGTTCTCCACTGGCTGCTTTACCTTGCGGACGTTCGCCGTTTTCCGAAGAACGCTTCCTCAAAAAGCTGCCGGAGGGACATCTTTTCCACCGCGATGCCCATTGCCGTAAGCGCGTATATGCGCACCGGACTTAATTCTCTTGGGCATATACTTATACCAAAGGGATTGCGCCGCTTCGGCGCGGATTTCGCCGGAGCCTTTGAAACCTACGGCTTTATCCACGCCATGACCTTTCCGGTGGCACTGTTCCCGTCGGCTCTGCTGTCCGCTCTGGCGGAGCTTATCGTTCCTCGCCTTACCTCAGCCCAAGCCCGCGGCGGACGCAGAGCCATAGATTACATGACGGGGCGGGTTTTCAAAATCGGCCTAATGTTTTCCGCCGGAGTTGCCGCCGTAATGTTTTTCTTCGGGCCGGAGCTGGGCATAGCCGTGTATAAGGCTCCCCAAGTCGGGAAATTTATGAGGATTTTCGCTCCGCTCATTCCCGTAATGTACTGCGACATGGTGACGGACGGCTGTCTTAAAGGACTCGGACTTCACATGAAGGCCATGTACATAAATCTCGCGGAGGCCGCGCTTAACGTAATCCTGCTCTATACCCTTATTCCCAAAATGGGTATTCTCGGCTACGGCATAAGCATATATGTGTGCGAAACGTTCAATTTCGCCATGAGCTTTAAGGTTCTGCTTTCCGCCGTTCGGATACGGTTTTCTGTCTTTGAAATTCCGGGGATATTCCTGTGCGCGGCGCTCAGCTCCTTTGCGGTAAAGGCCTTTGCTCCGCCTATGATTTTCGGAATTATCGCTTCCGCGGCGGTATACGGCGTTATGCTGCGCATTTTCGGCATAATCTCCGCCGAGGATATAAGGTGGTTTTTAGGAATCACATTCGGAAAACCGGAAGCGTATTCGGATAAAAAAGTCAAAAATATTGTTGATTTTCGGTAAAGCATAGTGTATAATGGCATTAAAGCGCATTTCCGCTTGACAATAAGAAGGAGACTTACAAGGAGGAGACTTACAAATGAACTTTATCAAAAAAAATTCCCCCGGAATAGGGCTGTGTCTGCTTATTTCCATACCGTCGTACTTTTTGGGGAAGCTGCTCCCCACGGTGGGAGGTCCGGTTTTCGCCATACTTCTCGGTATGCTGATAACCGTTTTTCTTAAAGACAAATCCCTTTTCAAAAGCGGCATAGGCTTTACCTCAAAAAAGGTGCTTCAATACGCGGTAATACTTCTGGGCTTCGGGCTTAACCTTTCAACCGTGCTTAAGGTCGGCTCCGCGTCGCTGCCGATTATCGCTTCCACCATATCCGTGTCCCTTATAGTAGCGTTTGCGCTGCATAAAATTCTAAAGGCGCCGTCAAAAATTTCCGTGCTTGTGGGAGTTGGCTCGTCAATCTGCGGCGGCAGCGCCATTGCCGCCACCGCTCCGGTAATCGACGCGGACGACGAAGAGATTGCCCAGTCCGTTTCGGTAATCTTTCTCTTCAATATAATCGCCGCCCTTATCTTCCCCACCTTGGGCGGATTGCTGGGGCTGAGCAACGAGGGCTTCGGGCTTTTCGCCGGAACAGCCGTGAACGACACCTCCTCTGTTACGGCGGCGGCTTCCGCGTGGGACGGAATCCACCACAGCAATACCCTTGACAGCGCAACAATAGTCAAGCTTACAAGAACTCTCGCCATAATCCCCATAACCCTTGTGCTGGCATTTGTCCGTACAAGAAAGGAATCCAAAAGCGGGAAATCCGTTGATATTAAGAAAATATTTCCCATGTTTATTCTTTACTTCGTTTTGGCGTCTGTTATCACCACTGCCGTATCCGCCCTTTCCGGCGCGGAAGCCCTGAGCGGGGTATGCGGTTGGCTGACGGACTGCGCTTTTCCGTTTTTGAAAAGTCTCAGCAAGTTCTTTATAATAATGGCAATGTCCGCAATCGGGCTTAACACCGATATAGTCAAGCTGATAAAAACCGGCGGAAAGCCCATTTTCATGGGCTTCTGCTGCTGGATAGGCATTGCCTCGGTAAGCCTGCTTATGCAGCACCTGCTGGGAATTTGGTAAAATTCGGTTAAGGCATTTAACAAATATTTTTACAGCCGATTAATCTAAGGTCATATAGGCTTCCATAAGCCCTTTAAAATAGGCGAAAACGCTTTTTCCGGCAACGTCCTCGGCGGCCACAAGGTCTGCCGAGGCTATTTCTTCTTCGCCGCAGACGGCCCTTATCCGCCCCAGCTTATCCCCCTTCTTTACGGGGGCGGTTATTTTCCCCACTTCAATCCTTTTTTCGACGGCGGCGGCCTTATCCTTGGGAAGAACCGCCGAGGAGCTTTCCCCCAAGGTAAGCTTCACCTCCGATTTTATCCCCTTCGACACCTCCCCTTTGGCAACGGTCTTTCCCTTTTCGCCCAAGGTCACGCTGGCAAACCCCGCAAAGCCGTAATTTAACAGTTCCCTTGCGGAGGCAAAGCGCGCCTTTGAATTGGGGCTTCCCATAACAACGGCGATAAGGTGCATTCCGTCGCGTTTTGCCGTTGCGCTTATACAGCAGCCCGCGAGACTTGTCGAGCCGGTTTTAAGTCCCGTCGCTCCGTCGTAAAAGCGTATAAGCTTATTTGTGTTGGCAAGCTGAAACGCTCCGCCTCGGAGGGAATCCATCCATATTGTGGTGTACCTGAAAATATCCGGATGCTTCATAAGCTCCCGACTCATTACGGCAATATCCATTGCGGAGCAGTAATGCCCGTCGGCGTCAAGGCCGTTGCAGTTTACGAAATGGGTGTTATTCATTCCCAGCTCCGCCGCCCGGGCGTTCATCTTATCAACAAAGGCTTCCTCGCTGCCGCAAAGATGCTCCGCCATAGCTACGCAGGCGTCGTTGCCGGAGGCTATCGCTATCCCTTTCAGCAAATCGTCAACGGACATTCGCTCGTTTGTGTCGAGATATATGGTGCTTCCGCCCATGCTTTTGGCCCTCTCGCCGGCAGTTACCACAGTAGTGTAGTCTATCTCTCCCCTATCTATGGCCTCCATTATCAGCAACATTGTCATAACCTTTGTCACGCTGGCCGGAGGCAAAGGCCTCTCGGAGTTAAGCTCGTAAAGAACCGTACCGCTCCGGCTGTCCATAAGCACCGCGGATTTTGCGTCTACATAAGGCTCCGCCGATACGGGAACGGCTATTAAAGCAAAAATTAAAATTACAGATATAAATTTTTTCACGAAAGATTTTTTCAAGAAAAAACGCCCCCTTTGTAACAATCTATTACAAAGGGGGCTTGTTTAATTCCCGTATATCGGACTTTCGCAAAGGCTACTCGTCCCAGTTATGGTAAACGTTCTGAACGTCGTCGTTATCCTCAAGCATATCTATGAGCTTGTTCATGTTTTTGACGTCCTCTTCATCTTCAAGCGTGACCATAGTCTGGGGCATCATTCTTATCTCAGCCTGTAAAAATGTATATCCCTTGGCTTCAAGAGCCTCGCGGACAGCCGAGAAGGAGTCGGGGTCCGTAAGTATTTCAAAAATATTTTCCTCGGCGTTAAAGTCCTCCGCGCCGCAGTCAAGAGCGTCCATCATAACAGTGTCCTCGTCCAGTTCTTCCTCGGAATTGTCGATAACAATAACGCCCTTTTGGTCGAACATATAGCTTACACAGCCGTTAGTCCCCAGATTTCCGCCGTATTTATCAAAATAATGGCGCATATCTCCGGCGGTGCGGTTGCGGTTATTTGTTAGGGTTTCGACAATCAGCGCCACCCCTCTTGGGCCGTAGCCCTCGTATGTGATTTCCTCGTAGTCCGCTCCGCCACCTTCTCCGGCGGCCTTGGCAATACAGCGGTTGATGTTTTCGTTGGGCATATTGTTTGCGCGAGCCTTGGCTATAGCGTCGCGAAGCTTGCTGTTGCTGTCGGGATTTGGCCCGCCCTCGCGAACGATAACCGCCAGCTCGCGGCCTATCTTTGTAAATATTTTCGCGCGCTGAGCGTCGGATTTTTCCTTCTTGTTCTTGATGTTATTCCACTTGGAATGTCCTGACATATTTACACCTCAATTATTGTATTTACTGTAAACCGTATGCCGTTTTATGCCGTACGGCCACCGACCGTACGGCATAAAAGCACCGGACGCCTTATTTATAGTTTAATAGTTTAAACCGGACAGGTCTGTCAACGACAGGTCTGTCAATCCTCTTCGCCGGTTTCGCTTATCTGTTTGGAGCTCTGCTGAGAACGCATTTCCGCAAGGGCGCTGCGCACGATTTCCTGAGAGCGGGAAATTTTTTCTTCGGTCTGAGTGAGAAGAGAGGTAACATAATTTTGCGCCCCCGCGCGAAGATCTCTGGCCTTGCGGGAGGCCTCGTCGATTATCTGACCCGACTGCTCGACGGCCGCCTTTGTAATTTCATGCTCCTCAACCATGGCGGCGGCCTTTTCCTTTGCGGCGGCAACTATCTTTTCGGCTTCGCTTTCGGCCTCGGCAAGAATACGCTTACGCTCGTCCTTTACCATTCTGGCCTGCTTGAGATCCTCGGGAAGCTTCATACGAATGTCGTCTATACATTTAAACAGCTCTTCCTTGTCGATAAGTATTCTGTTTACAAGGGGAATAGTTCTCGCGTGATCAATTTTGTCCTCAAGCATATCAATCATTTTTAAAATTTCCATAATTTTTATCCTCCTATTTTAGATAAGATTTCTTGTTCGATTTCCTTCGGAACAAAGCCCGAAATGCTTCCTCCGTACCGAGCCACTTCCTTAACTATGCTTGAGCTCAAATAGGAATAGGCGCAGTTCGTGGTAATAAAGAATGTTTCCACCCTTGGGTTTAGGGTTTTGTTTGTAAGCGCCATCTGAAATTCATATTCAAAATCGCTTACGGCTCTGAGGCCTTTTACGATAAAGCGGGCGTTTTTGCTTTCGGCATAATCCACAAGCAGCCCTTCAAAGCCCTCAATCTCAATGTTTTTAAGGTCATCGGTAACCTTCGCAAGCATAGAAATTCTTTCCTCAACCGTAAAAAGCGGTTGCTTTGCGCTGTTTTTAAGAATACCCACATATACCTTATCAAACAAAGCGCAAGTTCGGCGAATAATATCCAAATGTCCGTTCGTAACTGGGTCAAAGCTCCCGGGAATTATTGCTGTTTTCATTTTTATGGGCTTCACTCCTTTTCTTTTAGGGATAAAAGAGTAATGTGTACCCGGCCGTACCGCCTGTCCCTTACGCGGACAAATTCGGGCGGAAAGTCCGGCACGTGAACATTTTCGTCCCATTCCACGGCTATAACTCCGCCGTCGGAAAGGAGTCTGCGGCCGCGGATAAGAGACAGAGTTTTTTCGTAAATTCCGCCGCCGTAAGGAGGATCGATGAAAATGAGAGAAAAGCTTTCCCTTGCCGAACCGAGATAGACCCACGTGTCTTTAAGCAGCACCTGCGCCCTATCCGACAGACCGGCTTTTTCCAAATTGGTAATCACCGCGTCCCGGGCTTTTTTTGAAATATCCAAAAACACGGCTCTTTGCGCCCCGCGGCTGAGAGCCTCAATTCCCAAGGCTCCGCTTCCGGCGAAAGCGTCAAGAACGGCGGCGCCCCCGATATAAGGGATAAGCATACTGAAAAGCGCTTCCTTCACCCTGTCAAGGGTCGGTCGGGTATCAAGCCCCTCCGGCGAGATAAGCTTAAGCCCCTTTGCGCTTCCGGAAATAACTCTCACGGCTTTCCTCCAACGGGCCGCCTCCGAATACTTTTCCACGAAAAAGCTTTCAGGGCTTCCCAATAATAATCACATATATAATATTTTATACCAACTTTTAAAAAAGTCAAGCCCTTTAGGGTCTTTTTGTGCAATATTTTTCAAAAAATTTATAATTTCCCGACCGAATCGCTCATACTCAATAAATTCGGACGAAATTTTACCCCGAAAAACAAACCTACGGGGAAACCGATACGCTGGCGAAATCAGTTCCCCCGTCCTTTAAAATCCTCAGTAAACTCTTTTCGCCCAAAGGTAACGGGTGGAAAAATACGAAGAGGACATACTGTTGACAACTATTCTTCCCTGGCCGGACGCGGCATGGATAACGCCGCCGTTGCCGTCATATATTCCAACGTGGCTGGCTCTTCCGGTTCCGCTTGTATTAAAGAACACCAAATCCCCCGCCTGTAGGCTGTTTTTGTCAATGGTAGTGCCGACGGTTGCCTGAGCGGAGCTTGTTCTTGGAAGGGAAATTCCGCAGGCGGCGAAAACATAGGACGTAAAGCCGCTGCAATCAAAGGCGTTGGGGCCGGAAGCTCCGTAAACATAGGGCTTGCCGAGATTAGCCTTTGCCGTCTGAACTATTTTCTCCCCCAAAGCGGAAGCGGACGGCTTTTCCAAAGATATGTACCCGGCATAGCAAAAGCCCGTAGATCCGTTTTGAAGCTGAACGCAGTACCAGTCGTAGCCGTTGCAGTAAAGCAGGCCCACTTCTTCGCCCGCGCCGAGCTTAGCCACAATCTGAGAATTTGTGTCGGGAGCCGAACGCACGTTAAGGGTTGAACAAACAACATATCCCTTGGCAAATTCCTGAGCCGCGAAAGAGGGAACGGAAAATACGACAAGGGACGCGATTAATATAGCAATGAATTTTTTCATGGTGTACCTCCGAATTAATTTTGTTACAAATTGATTACGAAAGCTATTGTACACCATGAAAATGGATTTGTCAAACTTTTTTAATAAATTTTAACAATTTTTTTATATTTTTCAAGCTAAAAGCAATTTTCGTTAAGTTTTTTTCACGAAAAATGTGATAATTCCCGTAGAATTTGAGCTTTGGCCCATAAATGTGCTTAACTTTTTTGTAACATTTTCGGAATAATTGTCAAAATATGTCTTGCCTTGATTGCGCCC
>CAZKBV010000061.1:0-9913 GCA_964551215.1 uncultured Oscillospiraceae bacterium
TTTTTATCTAAGGACGGCTTTTCGGCCATCGGTCATTTTCACCTGCCACGCCGGAACGAAAACATAATTTTCCGAGACTACATCCTTGGTTATATCGTATCCGAAACGTATGCTTTCAATTTCTCCTCCGCCGGTCAGCTCATTTCCGAGAGCCGGAAAACGGCTTATTACGCTAAGCCCCGTCTCGGCGGCGGAAACGGAGGTTATCTCCGGCCAGCGTCCCTCCGCCCGGCAGAGATTTCCGTTTTCGTCCAGCGCGGCACGGATATACATACCGAAAAGCGGACGTTTGTCATAGTAAAGGAGGAATATTCCGTACTCACTGCTGTACTTTCCTCCCCGCATTTTTATACCGGCCTTTTCAAGAGCGCGGCGCAGCTCCTTTTCCGAAGCCTCCGCCTCCTTTTTGCCGGTGGAATAGGAAAAGCTTTCCCCGTCAACGGTCAGGGACGCTCCGTCCCCGACGGCGGTAAGGGCGCTGCCGTCCGTCTGGAAGGCGAGCTGAGAGCCGAAGAATATTTTTGAAAGCTCCATAGGCGAAAGAAACTTCGCGTTGAGCCTGGGAGCGGTAAGATACTTTTTCGGAATAAGGCTGCTGTCGCAGGTAATGCCGCTGTTTTCCAGAGCAAGGGTTGCCGCCGACCACACCACCGGAGGGATGGTTTCCGTGCTGATGCGCTTATAAATCAGCTCGCCGCCAAGAAAAACATTCATTGCTATGAGCATCCCCAAAAGTATGTTTTTTACTTTGCTCCAGTTCATTCGTCCAAGACCTCCCTTTCCTTGGGTTCGTAGGAATAGGTAATGTCTTCCCCTTCCGTTTCCGCAAGCCAGCAGGCCTTAAGGCTGCCGGCTTCGCCTCTGTCCATATAGCCGATGTATATATCTTTTATTACGGCGCCGCTTCTGGGGGCAAAGGTATTCGCGAAGCTGTCCAGCGCGCTTATGAAATCCTGTTCCAAAGGCGAAGATTCTTCGGAATGGTATTTGCGGAAAAGCTGACGGTATTCCACTATCTGCCCTTGGCTGATATCCATTTCAATGCCGTGGTTGAGCTGATTAAAACGGCTCCCCTCCGCAAGGCTTATTGCCACGGGACGGCCTTCGTAATAATAGTCCAGAGTAAGATGAATGGTTTCCGAGTTGTCGCCGGTAAGGTCGCTGGTTACGAGAACGGAAAGCGGCTCGTCGGAAACAGCACTCCAGAGATTTTCCGCAAAGCGGATCGCGGCGTTGATTGTTTCGTAGTAAGAATCGTAGCTGTCGGCTATTTTAACCCCTTTGCCCTCGCTGACGGACTTGTATTCAAACAGCCCGTTGGGATAAATGCGGGCATTGCTGTAGTTTTCGATATAAACTATTACTCCGTCCTTATCGTCGTAGCTTCCGGCTGTATTTACATTGTAGAAAAATCCGTCCAGCACCTTCAGCTTATTTTCCTGAGTTTCAAGAGGATTCACGGGCTGAATAACCGCCGTTTCGGGGCGGCTGTCGGAAAACAGCACCATAGGATCCAGCTTTGCCCCCTCCGGCTCAACTCCGGTGCTGAAGGCCGGCTCGTAATATCCGCTGTTATTTTCGGTATATATGGCCATATCCTCCTGAGGGAAGCTGTATTCGTCCTTGTCAAAGCGGTAAATATAGGCGTTTTCCTCGTCGTAGGCGTCACGGACAAGTATAAAAACTCCGCTGTCCTCTCGGGAAGGGATAATCACGAAATCCCTTATGGAGGCCACATCCTTTGGCGCCGCCGCGCTTTCGATTCCCATAACAGAGCAGAGCATATCCGTTGTGTAGGCTATGGGATACTCCACATAAACACTGACCGCCTCAAGAGCCTTTTGCCATTCCTTGGCCGTTATTTTCCTGCTTTCATGGGTTTCCCCCCTGAGGAACCCCTCGATTATCTGTCTTGTACGAGCCTCGATTGGGTAAAATACCGCATCGGTATTGTAGTAGGCTATCCAAAGGGAGCCGTCGTTTATAAGTATTTTTCTCGGAGTGCTTAACATCTCCCGCGGCATTGAATAGGCTTCGTCCGCAAAGCTGTGCGCGAAGGGGAGTTTCATAATAAGCTCCCGAATGTCATCCTGCCAAAAGCCGGCTCCGAGCCAAAGCCGACAGGTAAGCATAATCATATTCACCAAAAGCAGCAGAATCGCCGATGTTTTAACTCTTTCCTTCATTGTTTTCTCCCGGTAAATTTATTGTTATGGTATAAAATCCGAGGCATTGCCTCGGATTTTATGGTTTTTCATTTTACAGCCAACCGGTAAAAATGGTCTGAACATCATATGTAAAGCTGTTCATATTATCGATAACCTCTTGCTTAAGGAGATTTATGTCAAAGTACGTAACCTGACACAAGCCGTTATACTCCGCCCTTACAGCGAACTTATTATGACCTTCGTAAAGACTTACCTGCTTATAAAACACGCCGGCCGCGCCTATAGTCGTCTGAGCGATTTCGCCGTTGCTGTTCTTCATAATGGAATACCCGCTGCCATCGCTTATATAATAAGCCACGCTGACGCCGTTCTTTCCGGTGCCGGTTATTCCGTATGTTGTTTTCGTTGTTGCGCTGTTCTTTGTTTCAGGCTTCTTTACAACAATTAAGTCAGTCGCGCTGCTGGTTTCGCCGCTGCCGATTGAAGCAGGATGAGCCGCAAACGCACCCCCTGAGGAAAGCATAACAAGTATAGCGGCAAAAACAGCTACCGTCCGCTTCATGCCTCTCAAGCCTTTCCGCCCACAAAATGCTTATGCCGCCCCGCCGTGAGCCTGCGAAGCCGCCGCACCCAAGAGTTAAACTTAAGTCATTTTTCTTCTGTGGTTTTTTATCCGCTCCGGACAAGCCGGAGCAAGTATATCTTATTTGTTTATATTATACACCAATTATGTTACAAATCAATTACGGGCAGATTAATACTTCTTTACAATACCGTCGGCTTTAACGGCTGCTTTTAGGGCTATGCCTTCGCGACCTCCGCTTCGGGATTGTTTCGGAACATCGGCAGGACAATTGTAACCGTTGTGCCGTTGGGCATATGGCTGTCAATGGCTATGCTTCCGCCGTGGCGTTCGGTTATTTCCTTCG
Organism: uncultured Oscillospiraceae bacterium; assembly: GCA_964551215.1. GTDB lineage: Bacteria > Bacillota > Clostridia > UMGS1883 > UMGS1883 > JAFLUQ01. The sequence continues at coordinate 3,098 of CAZKBV010000061.1, forward strand.
CTATGGCAAGCCCCAGCCCCGTGCCGCCGCTTTGACGGCTTCGAGCCTTATCCACTCGGTAAAACCTTTCAAATATGCGGGGAAGATCCTCCTTGGGAATACCGATGCCGTTGTCGGTAACTCTTATAAGGGCATTCTGACCGTCATTGCCACATTCCACATCTATCTTTCCCCCGTCGGGAGTGTATTTTATCGCGTTTGAAACTATGTTGGTTATAACCTGCTCTATGCGGTCCTTGTCGCCGAAGAAGCTGAAGCTTTCGCTTCTGGGGATAAACGTAAGCTTGTGGCCGCGGCTTTTGGCGGCCATGTTCATCTTTGCGGTTATGCTCTCGGCAAGCTCCATAAGGTCAAATGAGGAGCAATTAAGGCGCTGCTTTGTATTGTCAAGCTGGGAAAGAGTGAGAAGATCCTTTACGAGGCGGGTCATGCGGTCGGTTTCCTTGTCGATAACCTGTGCGAAGCCCTGCACCGGACTGCCGCTGCGGCCTTCGTCCTCCTCGGTATCAATTATTGTTTCGGCGTAGCCCTTTATTGTTGTTAAAGGAGTCCTCAGCTCGTGGGACACATTGGCCACAAATTCCCGACGGGATTTTTCCAGCTTCATTTGCTTGGTTATATCCCGAAACACCACTATAACTCCCGAGGAAAACACGTTTTCGGCATTGAAGGGAACGAAGCAAACCTTATAGTTTTTGCCGTCCCGCTCCGCGTCAAATTCAAGACTGCGCCCTTCGTCCAGATACAGAACCCGACTCATGTTTACGTCAAATCCCCAGTCGCCGGAAAATATCTCGTCGAAGGTGCTGTCCTTGCAGTCCCCCAAAACGTTTTCACAGGCGGGGTTTTCGTGGATAACACGGCCCGTGCCGCTGTCAAAGGCGATTATGGCGTCGGTCATATGGAGAAGCACGGTTTCTATTTTATTTTTTTCGGCGGCAATATCCGCCATTGTTTCGTCTATACGCGAGGCCATGGTGTTAAAGGCCATGGTAAGGCGGCCTATCTCGTCTCTGGACTGCACCTCCATCTTATGCTTGAAGTCGCCCTTCGACATAGCTTCGGCTCTGTACTGAAGGGTGGAGATTGGGGAAATTATTGTACCCGAAAGCACAAATCCCAAAATAAGGCTGAACAGCAGTCCGAAAACAAGCGCCCATAGGATATTTATAAATATGTTTTTTGTTATGTCGTAAACTTCTTCTTTAGTGTCCTTTACGCTGATTATATATTCGGTTTTTCCGTCCTTTCCCGTTATGGGAACGGCATAATCCATATAGCGGGCGTCCTTATCAACACTGTCTCCGGTCATCCCCGCCATCGCGGTAACTATGTTTGGGGTGGTAAAAAACGCTTCGCCGTCGGAGTCGCTTCTGAAAAGCACTCGACAGGTAACGGCGTCAAGGATATAGTAATTTCTGAAGGAGTCAATCCCCATCCTTACGGAGAATTGGCTGAGAAGCTCCTGCATGGCTTCAACGGGCTCATCCGAAGCGGCGGCTTCCTCAAGGTCTTCTTTGAGACTGCTGCTGAAAACCTGCTCGCTCATTGTATTTTTGAAATCGTTAAGGTAATAGGAGGAAATGTTCTGCAGCAAAAATGTGCCTACCACTATCATTACCGACACGGTAAGCAAAAGAAATATCGCTATTATCTTCCACTGTATGCTTCTGAACAAATTTCCTCACCCCATTTCCTTTTTTATTTTTTATTACAGAAGTTCCCCCTACTCTTTATTGTAGAAGTACCCCACTCCCCGCTTTGTCATTATTCTCGTGGGAGAAGCCGGATCGTCCTCGATTTTTTCTCTCAGCCGCCGCACGGTAACGTCCACAGTGCGCACGTCGCCTACATATTCGTAATCCCAAACCTTGTTTAAAAGCTGTTCGCGGGAGAATATTCTCCCGGGCTGGCTCGCAAGATATTTCAAAAGCTCATATTCCCGAAGGGTAAGCTCTATGGGCTTGCCGTCCTTTTTTACCTCGTAAAGACTGCTGTTTATTTCGATAGAGTCAATGGAGATGATGCCCTCCTCGCCGGAGACTTCCCCCGTTTGGCGGCGAAGATTGGCCTTTATTCTGGCCATAAGCTCTCGGACGGAAAAGGGCTTGGTTATATAGTCGTCCGCTCCGGATTCCAGCCCGAACACCTTGTCAATTTCTTCTTCACGGGCAGTGAGCATTAAAATAGGCACGCTGTCGGTTTCGCGGATTTTGCGGCACACCTCGAAGCCGTCCATTTTTGGCAGCATAACGTCCAGCAGAATAAGGTCGGGCTTTTTCGTTTTTGCCATTTCCAAGGCGGATTTTCCGTCGTAAGCCGCCAGCACCTTATAGCCTGCCTTCTGAAGGTTGAATCTGAGCAAATCCACAATGGGAGTTTCGTCGTCAACCACAAGTATGGTTCTTTCCATTTTTCATCCTCCTTTTTTAATTCAGCGGAGTATTTTTGTTTCGTCAAGGGCCAAATCCCCGTCGCAAGCCGTTTTTTCCGCCGCCTCGGGAGAAGCGGCGCTGTTTTCCTCAGCCGCCACCGCCAGCATGAGCTTTATGCGGTTTTCCTGATTTACCTTCGTTGCGCCGGGGTCGTAATCTATAGGCACAATGTTGGCCTTAGGCTCCACGCCTTTTATTTTTCTTATCATTCCTTTGCCCACAATATGATTTGGCAGACAGCCGAAGGGCTGGGCGCAGATGACGTTTCCGTACCCAAGCTCCGCAAGCTCCATAATTTCCGCCGTAAGAAGCCATCCCTCGCCCATTTTGCAGCCTGTGCTTATGATGCCGTCGGCCTTGCTTTTAAGGTGCTTAAAGGAGGAGGGCGGCGTAAAGGCGCTGTTTTCCTTCACGGCGGCTATCATTTCATCCTTAAGTGAGGAAAGGTATTTTTCCGCCATTACGTAGCCTTCCTTTACAAGCTTGTTTCCGCCGTAAATGTCAATAGTGTCAATGGGCGTATCACAGCAGTATATTACAAAGTCGATAAGACCTCCCACCATAACCTCGCAGCCCTGCTCGTAAAGAAATTCTTCAAGATTATTGTTTCCCAAGGCGGCGTATTTAACATATATTTCGCCGACTATCCCCACCTTAATTTTGTCGGTTTTTTTCACGGGAATTTTCGCAAAGCTGTCAACAATGGCCTTCAGATTGGCTCGGCGTTCCTCTCCCGAAAGACCCTTCCCCGCCAAAAAGCCGTCTCTTAGAGCCTTTATCCACATTTCAACGCAGGCGGCGCTGTCGCCCTTGTTTATTTCGTAAGGCTTGACCTGATTATCCAAAAGCATAAGCAGATCCCCGTAGACAACAGCCGTAAGGAGCTGACGGACAAGCGGTATTGTAAGCCTGAAGCCCGAATTTTTTTCAAGGCCGCTTACGTTAAGGGACACAATCGGAATGAATCCCCAGCCCATAGCGTCCAGAGCCTTGCGGAGAAGCGAAATATAATTGGACGCGCGGCACCCGCCTCCCGTCTGAGGAAGCAAAAGAGCCACCTTGTGCAAATCGTACTTTCCGCTTTTAAGAGCGTCTATCATCTGGCCTATAACCAGAAGCGCGGGATAACAGGTATCGTTATGTACGTGCTTAAGCCCTTCGTCCACGACTCCCCGTCCGGTGTTATATAGGATCTCCGCGTTGTAGCCGTGGTTAATAAGTATTCCCTTGATGATTTTAAAATGTATGTGGTTCATGTCGGGTATAAGAATTTTATACCCGGCGTCCTTCATTTCCTTTGTGAAGGTAACTCGTTCCATGTGTTTTCCTCCATTGCGGCAAGCCGCCATATTGCTTACTCGGGAAGCTCCGATTGATTCAGAGGCTCCTTAATTGTTTTTAAGCGCGGCAAACAAGCTCCGCAGCCTTATCTTAACTGTACCCATATTGGTTATTTCGTCTATTTTTATTTGCGTGTATATTTTATTGCTTTCTTCCAAAATTCGGCGCACCTCATCGGTGGTAATTGCGTCAACGCCGCAGCCGAAGGAAACAAGCTGCACAAGATTGACGTCGCCGCCCTGCTGAGATACCCACTTCGCGGCGGCGTAAAGGCGGGCATGGTATGTCCACTGATTCAGAACATGAGTCTCCACCCCGTCCACCATGGGACTGACGCTGTCCTCGGTGATAACCGCGGCGCCAAGGTCGCATATGAGCTTATGTATTCCGTGGTTTACCTCCGGATCGAGATGGTACGGTCGTCCGCACAGTACAATAACCGGCATACCCTTTTCCCTTGCGGCGGCAAGAAGCTCACTCCCCTTGTCGGCTATGCGCTTCATATGCGCGTGATATTCCCTGTAGGCCCCGTCTGCGGCTTTCTTTACCTGAGCAAGCCTAAAGCCGCCGAATTCACGGTTGAGGATATCCGTCATCGTTTTGACAAAATCCTTGGGGCGGTGAAGCCCGATATAGTCGTATATGAACTTTGAGGAGCCCATATCGGTGATGTTGGCGTTAAGCACCTCGGGATAATATGCCACAACCGGACAGTTGTAATGGTTGCTGGACAGTCCCTCATCAAGATTATATGACATACAAGGGTAAAATATGGCGTCTACCCCCTGATTTATAAGAGCCTCGATATGTCCGTGGAGAAGCTTGGCCGGAAAGCACACCGTGTCGGAGGGTATCGTGTGCTGTCCCTGAAGATAGAGCTTTCTGTCGCTTAAGGGCGAAATTACTACCTTAAAGCCCAGAAGAGTAAACAGCGTGTGCCAAAAGGGCATAAGCTCATACATATTAAGCCCCATGGGAATACCTATAGTACCCCTGTTTTCCGCGCTTCCCTCCTTGGCGCGGTAGCTTTCCAGAAGGCCGAGATTGTATTCGTAAAGATCAAGACGTTCTCCGGCGCTTTCGGTTTTCAGCGGCTTTTCGCAGCGGTTCCCCGCAATAAAGCGGCGTCCTCCGGAAAAGCTGTTTACCGTAAGGCGGCAGTGATTAGTACAGCCCTTGCAGGTCACCTGAGAAACATTATGGGTAAAGCTCATAAGCTCATCATAGGTTATTGTCGAGGATTTTTCCGGCGCGTTGGCCTTTGCGTAAAGAGCGGCTCCGTAGGCTCCCATGAGTCCGGCGATATTGGGGCGGACAACATCGCGCCCCAGCTCCGTTTCAAAAGCGCGAAGCACCGCGTCGTTCAGGAAGGTGCCTCCCTGAACCACAATATTTTCGCCGAGGCTGTCTGCGCTGACGGCGCGGATAACCTTGTACAGCGCGTTTTTCACAACGCTGATGCTGAGTCCGGCGGAAATATTCTCGATGGTGGCTCCGTCCTTTTGGGCCTGCTTAACGGAGGAATTCATAAACACGGTGCATCTGGAGCCCAAATCCACAGGCCGGTCGGCAAGTATGCCCTTTTGGGCAAATTCGCTTATGCTGTAGCCCAACGCTCCGGCAAAGGTCTGCAAAAACGAGCCGCAACCCGAAGAACAGGCCTCGTTAAGGAAAATATTGTCAATTGCGCCCCGGCGTATTTTAAAGCACTTTATGTCCTGTCCGCCGATGTCTATAATGAAATCCACGTCCGGATTGAATTTCTTCGCGGCGGTAAAATGAGCCATTGTTTCCACAAGCCCCATGTCGAAGCCGAAGGCGTTTTTTGTGATTTCCTCGCCGTAGCCGGTGGAAGCGGAAGCCTTTATTTTTACATTGGGGTACTTTTCGTAAAATTTAACGAGAAAATCCTTTAAAAGAGGAATAGGATTTCCGCTGTTGGCCATATAGTCCGCGTGGAAAATATCCCCGTTTTCGTCCAGAACAACGGCTTTAAGAGTGGTGCTTCCGGCGTCCACTCCCAAATACGCCTCCTTCGGCGCGGGATTTTCAATAATTGGGATTCCCGCGGAGGAATGGCGCTTCTTGAATTTTTCGTAGTCCTCCGCGTCCGCAAAAAGACGGGGGCAGCTTTTGTAGGTTTCCGAGCCTGTGTACTTGTCAACGGCGGCTATTGCGTCGTCAATATTCACAGCCTCCGCCGACGGGGAAAGAGCCGCGCCCATTGCCACAAAGTAAAGGGAGTTTTCAGGGCAGAAGCCCTTAAGCCCAAGCTGCCGGTCAAAGGCGGCCCGAAGCTGATCCATAAAGGTAAGCGGCCCTCCCAGATACACCACATTGCCCTCTATTTCCCGCCCCTGAGCAAGGCCGGCTATGGTTTGGTTTACAACCGCCGCGTAAATGCTGGCGGAAACATCCTCCTTTTTTGCCCCTTGATTCAAAAGGGGCTGAATGTCGCTTTTGGCAAACACTCCGCAGCGGGAGGCTATCGTGTATATTTTTTCATAATTCTTGGCCGCCTCGTTCATTTCTTCGGGGCTTATGGCAAGAAGGGCGGACATCTGGTCAATAAACGCGCCTGTGCCTCCGGCGCAGCTTCCGTTCATTCTTACCTCCATGCCGCCGTCAAGGAACAGGATTTTGGCGTCCTCGCCCCCAAGCTCGATAACAACGTCCGCTTCGGGAATAAATCGCTTAACGGCGGTTCTGGTGGCGTAAACCTCCTGAACAAACGCCATTTTCGCGCTTTCGGCCATGCCCATTCCGGCGCTGCCGCTTACCGCCAGAAGCATACGGGGATCCCCGGGGAACATTTCCTTCACCCTTCCCAGCAGCTCGGCTGTTTTTTCCACTATCATACTGTAGTGGCGGTTGTATTCTTTATATATTATTTTGTTGTTTTCATCCAGCACAGCGCATTTAAGGGTTGTGCTTCCCACGTCTACGCCTATTCTCAGCATGCCATCACCTTTGTATGAATTAATTTCTTTTAAATCGGAGCAACGCTTCTGCTAAGCTTGCTTAAAGCAGAGCTTGCGAC
>CAZKBV010000062.1:0-9664 GCA_964551215.1 uncultured Oscillospiraceae bacterium
TTAATATAAATTTAATAAAATGTCAATGGTTTTTCTTGCAAAAATGAAGATTATATGATATACTGATATGAAGAATAATTTTGAGGTGAGATGATTGTATCTTAAACGAATAGAGCTGCAAGGCTTTAAATCCTTTGCGGATAAGACTGTAATAGATGTACACCAAGGCATTACCGGAATCGTAGGTCCCAACGGAAGCGGCAAAAGCAACATAAGCGACGCTATCCGCTGGGTAATGGGCGAACAGAGCGCAAAGGCTCTCAGAGGCGGAAAAATGGAGGACGTTATTTTCAACGGCACCCAAAAGCGCAAGGCTCTGGGCTATGCCGAGGTGTCCATGGTGTTTGACAATACCGGCGGTTTTCTGCCCTGCGAATATGCCGAGGTGGAAATTACCCGCCGGGTTTTCCGAAGCGGAGAGAGCGACTACATGATAAACCGAAACCCATGCCGCCTTAAGGACATTCACGAGCTGTTCATGGATACGGGCATGGGACGGGACGGATATTCCATTGTGGGGCAGGGCAAAATTGCGGAGATCGTGTCCCAGAAGGGGGAAGAACGGCGCAGCGTTTTCGAGGAAGCCGCCGGAATCAGCAAGTACCGCTACCGTAAGCAGGAGGCGGAAAGAAAACTCGTCCATACCGAGGACAACCTCACCCGCGTAAGGGATATTCTTGCGGAGCTGGAGGGGCGTGTGGAGCCTCTTGCCCGCCAGAGCGAAAAGGCGGTAAAATACCTTAATCTCCGAGAGGAGCTTAAGGGTATCGAGGTCAGCGCACTGCTGGAAATCATAGACGCGAAAAAGGAACAGCTTGCCCGTACCGAGGAAATGTACTCGGCGGCGTCGGAGCAGTTCGAAGAAGTAAAAGCGCGCCATGAAAAGGCAAATGCCGAAAGTGAAGCCCTTTTTGAGAAAATAAAGGCCGCGGACGGGGAAATTGAAGAAATACGAAGCCGTCTTTCGGAGGTTGAAGCCAAGGAGACGGCTCTTGAAAATGCCCGTCTGCTTACGGAAGCGAATATCAGAAACGCCCGTGAAAATATTATACGTACTCAGGCGGAAATCGACAGCAAGGAAAAGCACGCCGAAGATATACAAAAGGACATTGATTCCTCCCAAAGGGACATAGAAAATTCCGACGAAAGGGAAAAGGCGCTTCAATGTGAGCTTGGGGATTTGGAAACGGCTCTTAAAGAGGCTTCCCTTGAGATGGCCCGCAGGAATAACGAGCTGGAGGAGGCGAAGCAGAGAGTTATAGAGCTGGGAAGGAAAAAGGCGGAAGCCGGAACTAAAATCGAAGGCATTGAAAATCTCAACCGCTCCTTCCAGTCGCGGAGCCACGCTATAGAGGCGGAGCTTATCGGAGCGAAAAACGACCTGTTTAACTATAATTCCGAGCTGGAGGATTCCCTGAAAAAGGCCGAAAAAGCCAAGGAGGACACAGCCAAGGCAAAGGAAATAATCAACTCCCGCAGCGCCGAGGCGGAAAGGCTTAATAAAGCCATAAACGATAAAAAGGACGAAAGTAACGCCCTTGTTTCGGCTTCCGGGGAGAAAAACGCCAGACTTAATATGCTCCGCGAAATGGAAAAGGGGCTTGAAGGCTACGCCAGAAGCGTCCGTGAGCTTATAAACCATGCCCGCACCGGAAGGTACAGGGGAAATATGGTGGGTGTGCTAAGCAAGCTGATAAAGACGGAAAGCCGATATATTACCGCTGTAGAAATCGCTCTTGGCGGCGCCATGCAGGATATTGTGGTCAAGGACGAGAACGACGCGAAGGAGGCTATTGAGTATCTGAAGCAAAACCGACTGGGGCGCGTAACCTTCCTGCCTATAAGTACCCAGCGCGGAAGCCGTATTGACGGGGAGCGGAGAATACTTAATTCCCCCGGGGCAATAGCGATTGCGGCGGATTTGGTAAGCTGCGGTGACGAAATAAGAGGCGTTGTGGATTCCCTTTTGGGCAGGACTCTTGTGGCGGACACAATGGATAACGCCGTGCGTATAGCGCGGGAAAACAAGCACCGCTTTAAAATAGTGACGCTCCAAGGGGAGTTGCTCCAAGCCGGCGGAAGCATCACCGGCGGAAGCATCAATAAAAGTCAGGCGCTTTTGCGTCGCGGGGAGGAAATTGCGGAGCTGGAAAAGGAGTGCGCCCGTCTAAGCAAAGAAATACAGAAATCCGAGGACGAGGTTAGCGAGCTTTACGAAAGCTTTAATCGGCTTCGTGAAAGGACGGAAAAGGATAGGCAGGCCCTTTCCGAGGCGGAGTCCGCTTTGAGCAAAATAAACGCTGAAAACGAAATGAAGCGGAGCCTTATAAAAATAACCTCCGACAGAATCGAAAAAATAGAAATGGAGCGTGAAGAACTGGAAAAGAAGTCCGCTCAGGCCGACAGCGACAAAAACCGCCTTAACAGCGTGCTTTACGGCTCCGACGGTCTGATTGCCGAAGCGGAAAAGGAGGCGGCGTCCAAGCGGGAGGCGCTGAGCGAGGCCATGAAAGCCCGCGAGGAAGCCTTCGCTGCGGTGACAGATAAGAAAATGGAAATATCGGCGGCGCAAAAGGACGGCGAAGTGCTTAAAAACCGCCTTGAAGAACTTAAATCCCTGCTGGATAACGCCAAGGAGGACTATAACGCCCGTCTGGAAAATAAGGCGTCCGAGGAGGAAAAAATAAAGGCTCTCACCGCCGCCTTAAGTGAAAATAAGTCCGAAGCCATGATTCAGACCGGCAAAAGTAAGGAGCTTCGGGAAAAAATTGACGAAAAAATACGGAGCAAAAGCGGTACTAATCGGCGCTTGGAGGACATACGCGGCGAAATAAAGAGCTTAAGCGACAGTATGTTTGCCATGCAGGAGGAGGTCGTCCGACTCGAAACCCGCAAAGCCAAGCTGGAAGGCGAACACGAAAGCGCATCCAACCGTCTGTGGGACGATTACGAGCTGACATACAATACGGCTCTTGCGCATAAAAAGGATATCGGCTCCGTAACCTCCGCCCAAAAGAAAATCAGCGAGCTTAAGGGGAAAATCAAGGCTCTGGGAAATATAAACGTGGATTCTATCGAGGAATACAAGCAGGTTAAGGAACGCTACGAATTTATGAGCGCCCAAGTCGCCGATTTGGAAGAAGGCAAGAAAAATCTCGAAAAGCTCATCGCGGAAATGATGGAGGTAATGCGCAGTCAGTTCAGCGAGAAGTTTAAAATTATAAACAAACACTTCGGAGAAATTTTTGCGGAGCTTTTCGGCGGCGGTCATGCGGAGGTTCGTCTGAGCGACCCCTCAGACGTGCTGGAAAGCGGAATAGAAATAGAGGCGCAGCCTCCGGGAAAGAAGCTTCAGAGCATTTCCCTGTTTTCCGGCGGCGAACACGCTCTTACGGCTATAGCTCTGCTGTTCGCTTTGCTGAAGGCTTCTCCTTCGCCGTTTATAGTGCTGGACGAAATTGAGGCGGCTCTGGACGACGAAAATGTGTACCGCTTTGCGGACTACATAAAGTCCTACGATGACGCCACACAGTTTGTGGTTATAACCCACCGCCGAGGTACTATGGAGGCGGCGAACATACTTTACGGCGTAACCATGCAGGAAAAGGGCGTCAGCAAGCTGCTTTCCATGAAGCTGGAGGATATTGCCGAGGCTGAATAAGCGGGTATAAGAGAAAAATATGGAAAAGAGAGAATAAAAACAGGAGGAATTTTAGTGGCATTACTTGATTTTTTCAAGAAAAAGAAAACCGAGGAGGAAGCTCCCAAGGAGGAGAGCGTTTCCGCCGAAGCCTATAGAGAGGAAGCGGTCGAAGCGGCAGAAGAAGCGGATGAAGAAATTTTGGCGAAAGCTGGGGAAGCTCTTGAAAATGAGCCTTTAGAGGCAAAGGCCGTTCCCCTTTCCGAAGAAGAACTTCTTTCCGAGGGAACGGTTGTTGAAGCAGAGAAAGAATCCGGCGAAGAATCGGCGGAAGAAATTAAAGAGGAGCCCGCGTTAAAAAAGCAGGGGCTTTTCTCAAGGCTTATGTCCGGTCTGGGCAAAACCAGAGGCGCCTTTACCGACAAGGTGGACGGAGTGTTCAAGCCCTCCAGAAAAATTGACGACGACCTTTACGATGAGCTGGAAGAAGCCCTCATCCTTGCGGATATCGGCGGCAGTACGTCTATGGACATAGTTGACAGCCTGAGAGCCAGAGTGAAGGAAAAGCGCATTTCCGGCGCAGAGGAAGCCAAGGCCGAGCTAAGAGCCGTAATCAGCGAAATACTTGGCAGCGGCGACAGCCGACTTTATCTGGACACAACTCCCGCTGTGATTTTGGTTATAGGCGTAAACGGCGTTGGGAAGACTACTACCATAGGCAAGCTGACCAACAAGCTGAAAAACGAAGGCAAGAATGTTGTGCTTGCGGCGGCGGACACCTTTAGGGCGGCCGCGGCGGATCAGCTGGAAATATGGGCGGAGCGCAACGGCGTACCCATTGTGCGCCTTACGGAGGGGGCAGATCCGGCGGCGGTTATATTCGACGGGTGTAACGCGGCCAAAAGCCGCCGCGCGGACGTGCTTATCTGTGACACGGCGGGAAGGCTCCACAACAAGAAAAATCTCATGGAGGAGCTTAAAAAGATATACCGTGTAATCGAGCGCGAGCTTCCCGGAGCGAGGAAGGAAGTGCTGCTCGTGCTTGACGCCACCACAGGCCAGAACGCGGTAAATCAGGCGGAGGAATTCAATAAGGCCGCCGAGCTTACGGGGATAGTTCTTACAAAGCTGGACGGAACCGCCAAGGGCGGCATTGTTATACAGATAATACAAAAGCTGGGCATTCCCGTAAAGTTTATCGGCGTGGGCGAGGGCATTGACGACCTTCAGGAATTTAACGCCGAGGACTTTGCGGCGGCGCTGTTTGAGAATTAAAAATTTTTGCGGAAAAAGAAAGGGGCTGTTACAATGGACATCGGAACCGGAGAGCATACCTTAGCGAAGCTGCTTAAAATAATAGGAATTATTTTAATTATAGCGGCCTTAATCGGAGCGGTGGCATTATATATGGAGTACCTAAAGGTGGGCGAGACAGGGGAGGAGTACGTTTCGGTATTCTTCATTGACCTTGCCGCAAAGCTTGCCGCGGCGGTCGTCCTGTTTTTTACGGCATTTATCCCTGCTCTCATAAATGGGGCTGTTATGCGGAAAACCGCCGCTTCAAGGGGAGAGCTTATGTGGATAATGAAGCGTAAGTTCGTCTACGGCTTCGGCGCCCTTTTCGGAATCGTCGTTGCGGTATTGTTCAGCGGCGGATTGGGCAAAAAGTTTCTGTTGTTTAAAAACGCCGTGCCTTATGGGGAGAAGGACCCCATTTTCAATAAGGACATAAGCTACTATTTCTTTAAAAGAGATTTTTATATGTCGGCGGTGGACATATTTGTTTTCGTGCTGTTTATTTTGCTTTTGTATACGGCCTTTTCCTACTTTATAATGTACGCGGGGGAAAGAAATAGGGAATCTATAATCGGACTTGTACGGGACAAGCGAATATTCGGCCACTGCGCCGTTATAGTTTTTCTTATGGGGGTTGTTAAAGCTCTGACATACCGATTCACCGCCCAAGGACTTGTGTATTCAAAGGCGGCGGACGTTACCGGAGCGGGCTATACCGACGTTAAAATTTGGGTGCCGTTTTATAAGGCCGCGCCTTATATAATCGGCGCGCTGATAATTGTGGGGCTGTGGGCGCTGTTTAAGGGAAGGGTCAAGCTGCTTATAGGCGCGATTGCGGCTTTTCCGGCTATATTTCTTATTGTTGGAGCGGCGGCCTTTGTGACGCAGAATTTTGTGGTTTCGCCAAAGGAGCTGTCAATGGAGCAGCCTTACATCGAAAGCAACATGAAGTTTACAAAGATGGGCTTTAATTTGGACAATATATTGGTTAAAACCTTCCCCGTGGAGGAAAATCTCACGGCGGAGGATATTGCCGCCAACGAGGAAACTCTCAGCAACGTAAGAATAACGGATCTTCCGGCAACTCTTTCGGTTTCAAATTCCACAAAAAGCGTCAGGAATTACTATACCTTTGTGGATTCCGACATTGTTATTTATGAGGTGAACGGCAAAAAAACCGCGATAAACATTGCGGCGCGAGAGCTGGACAGCGAAAAGCTGCCTGAGGCGGCGCAAAACTATATCAACCGCCGTCTAAGGTATACTCACGGCTATGGCATTGTCGCAAACACCATAAATCAGGTCAACGAGGACGGCCAGCCCATATACGTTATTGACAATATGCCTGTAAAAAGTGCCGAGGGCTTTCCCGAGGTCACTCAGCCCAGAATTTACTACGGTGAAAAGGCCGATGATTACGTTATTGTAAACACAAGCTACGACGAGCTGGACTACGTTACCGAGGAAGAACAGACCGGCAAGGTTTTCGAAGGGGAAAGCGGAATAAAGCTCAGCGGTATTAAAAGGCTTCTTTTCGCGCTGGAAAACTTGGATTACAAAATGCTTATTTCCGGCTATATCAATTCCGACAGCCGCCTTCTTATTAACCGTAATGTTTTCGACAGGGTAAAAAAGGCCGTTCCTTTTTTGGTTCAGGACGATGATCCTTATATTCTCATCGATGAAAACGGCGGGTTAAAGTGGATTCTCGACCTTTATACCACCTCCGACAAAATGCCCTACGGTGAGAGCTACGGCGGCGTAAGCTATATCCGCAACAGCGCGAAGGCCGTAATAGACGCCTACAGCGGCGATGTAAAGGTTTATATAACCGATCCCTCCGACCCGATAATCGCCACGTATGAAAAAATATACCCCAAGGCCTTTGCGGGGCATGAGCTTCCGGCGGATTTGGCGGAGCATATTCGCTGTCCTCAGACGCTTTTTGAATTGCAATATGAGGTTTACCTGCGCTACCACATAACGGATACGGTGAATTTTTACGGCAATTCAGACCTTTGGATGACTCCAAAGGAAAAGTATATGAACAACGAAACCACATATATACAGCCCTATTATAACCTTATGAGTCTTGAAGGCTTCGGCGAGGACGGCAGCGAGCTTATGCTTATGAAGCCCTACGTCCCCTCCGACAAGGAAAATCTTGTGGGCTGGCTGGCTTCCAGAAATAACGGGGATATGGTGCTCTATAAATTCCCAACGGACAAAACCGTGTACGGCACACTGCATATCGAAAACCGCATTGATTCCAACGATGTTATTTCAAAGGAAATTTCTCTGTGGGATCAGGGCGGCTCCAGCGTAATAAAGGGAAATCTGCTGGTAATTCCCGTAGAAAACAGCCTGCTTTACGTGGAACCGATATACCTTACCACCTCCAATGCCGCCGCCCTTCCGGAAATCAAAAGGGTGGTTGTGGCATACGGCGAGGAGGTCGTTATGGAGCCTACTCTTGAAGCCGCTCTCGACCGTCTTTTCGGAGGCGCAGAAGCTGAACCGGAGGGGGAGAGCGGTGAAAATATAACCTATAATGGAGATATGGCCGAAATAGCTTCCGCCTATGAAGCGGCTGAAGAAGCAAGGAAGAACGGCGACTGGACTCAGTTCGGCCTTGCGATGGATGAGCTTAAGAAAGCCATATACGAAAATTCCAATCTTTCCAATGATGAAAATAAAAACGCGGATGAAGGGGTTGTTGAAAATGAGGAATAAGCTTTTGGCGGCGGTTTTGGCCGGACTTTGCTTGCTTGTGTCCGGTTGCGGGAAATATGTTATAAACGAGGACGCTGACATTGAAAACAACGCCACCGCCTCCGTTACGGCTGAGGGCGTGCTTTACGAGCTTAAGGACGACAGTATTTACGCCGACGGAAAGCTTTTGGCAGAGAACATAGGCGCAAGCGAGGACTTTATTGTGGTGCTGGGCAACAAGGTGTATTTTAACACCGAGGAAGGAACAAAGTATGCTCTCACCAAAAACGGCAAGGTTAAAAAGTTTGGCAACGGGCGCATAATTTACGCTCGCGGTCTTTGGCTTTACTATCAAAACATATCTCTCTTTGCGGTGAACGCTCAGGACGGAGAGTATATAATGCTGAAGGATCCGGCTCCCGAATTTAAAGAGGATACCGGCAGCACCCTGATTTTCACCGACGGCGAAAAGGATTATTCCATTGAATACAATGGACGCGCTTTTACGGAGGAATAATAAAATATAAAAAAGGCGGATAGTGTCCGCAAAGGATATTATCTGCCTCGCTTTATGAAATTTCAGGCGCGCTCTGAGGTTTTACGCTTTTTTCTAAGGGGGGATGCTTTTGAGCTTTCCCCTTTTTTGAACGGATTTTGGCGATTTATGTATGCGGCGGCACTTACTATTTCCGCTTTCTTACGGCCATTGAATAGTTTTTGGGCGTATAGCCGAAGCGCTTGCTGAAGGTGCGAGAAAAATGCCCGATATTTTCAAAACCGCAGGCAGCGGCTATTTCGTATATTTTCATGTCGGTGTTTGCCATAAGCTCTTTTGAACGGTGAAGCCTTGCCCAGATAAGGTCGTTTTTCGGTGAATCATGAAAAAATTTTTGATAAAGCTCATAAAAGACCGTCCGTGAAAAGGGAGTCTTAGATATAAGCGCGTTAATATCCGTCGGTGAAGCTAAGTCGGCAAGATACCTTTTTCGTATATTTTCCATAATTATAAGCCGTTTGTCGAAGGCTTCTTCCGGATTTTCCGTTCCGCGGCTTGCGGCTGTTAGCAGATTAATGAGTAAGGAATACATACGGGGAAGGTAATTTTTCCGGCGGGAGCGATTTTCATCGGCAATTTCTTTGATGACGGAATTAATTTCCTCAAAATTGCGGGGGTAAAAAACAATGTTTCTTTTAACTCCGAATGAGGCAAAAACATCCTCGGGCAGACGAAAGCCCACATAGCTGTTTACAAAATTCTTTTTGGTGGCGTAATCTCTTGTGTCGCCGATTCCGAAAATAATACAGGCGTGTTCCTTGGAAATTTCTCCCTTGATAACGCAAGGGTTTTCGTAGTACATAAAAACGTAGTGATCAGGGATAAGCCAGTTGAACGTAAGATTTTCCACTTCGCTTATGTTGTGGCCTATTCCGTAAAAAGAAACATTGTCAAACATTGATATCACCTCAAATTTCTCGCGGGGAAATTTAATCCTGCCGGAGATAACGCGAAAGGAGCTTTCACGCTGCAATCTCCTTGCATACGTCAACCCAAGCCTCACAGCCGGAATATTTTTCAAGCTCGGCTATCGTCAGCTCAATTGCGCTGTTTCCGCTTCCGCAGGCCGGAAAAACCGTTTCAAACCGTTTTAAGGAATTGTCAAGAAAAACGGAAATACCGCTCTTTATCCCAAAGGGACACACTCCGCCGACGGCGTGACCGATTAAAGCCTCCGCTTCGTCCGGGGTAAGCATTTTGGCTTTTGTTTTAAACCTATCCTTAAATTTGCGGTTGTCGATTTTAGTGTCGCCGGCGGTTACGATTAAAACGGCTTTGCCGTCAACCATAAACGACAGAGTTTTCGCTATTCTGCACGGTTGGCAGCTTAGTGCTTCTGCCGCCAGCTCGACTGTGGCGCTTGAAACGTCAAACTCCATTATGCGGCTTTCCATGCCATACTGTCTGAAATATTCCCTTACCCTTTCTATTGCCATTGAGTTTGCCTCCTTTAATTTTTT